>CALWQV010000016.1 GCA_944383785.1 uncultured Enterocloster sp.
GAGGGAAAAGCTTTTCTGCCCTGCCTGCCTGAAGACCATCCGCAGCCTGGGCTACCGCATGGAGGATACGGTATGACGGCAATGAAAAAGAGACACTTTTATATCCTGTTTCCGGCGGTTTTGTTTCTGCTGGGGATGTTTTTTCTGGGATGGATTTGGAAAACAGAATGTGAAAATACGGCCTACGGGACTCTTTCGGCTTTTTGCCGGGAACTTTCCGGGCAGCAGACAACGGAGGGGCAGATTCTGGTCGCTTTAAAGAAGTTTCAAAACCGGGATATTGGGGAGGAGGAAGAGGAGTTTCTGGAGCGGTACGGCTACCGCAGGGAAGATTTTGCGGGATTCTGGGGCTGATGGGGATTGCCAATGTTTGGGCCAACGCCATGGGATTTGTACAGAACAGAAAGCGGGAGTTGTCCCGGTATCTGTCTATCGGCATGACTACGGGGCAGATGTGGAAAATCTTCGGCCTGGAGGTTTTTGCCCTTGGAGTCCGTCCGCTGGCGCTGGGGATTCTTCTGTCAGCGATTGGAACTATGGCTCTTCTTAAGATTGGAGCATTGAATCCCGAAGACTTTCTTGCGGTGATGCCGGCAGGGACGATCCTGGCCTTTGGGGCGGTTTTGCTGGCAGCGGTGGTTCTGGCGTATTTCTGGGGGGCTGCGAAGCTGATGAAAGGCGGGGTGGCGGAAGCGCTGAGGGATGACGGTTGATAAAAAACAATCATTTATATCCTCAATTATAGTTAATTTATTTTTAGAAATTTAAGTGATTAGAAAAAGTAATAGGAACTCTACTATATTTTGCTGCGGGATAAATCGGCATAGCCTGAGAATTATTGGGCAAACACAAGCGGGAAAGAACTAGAAATGCAAGGTGCTTATGGCATAGGACAGAAATGATATAACAAAACAAACTAAATAGATACCAATCAAAAACGCCAGGAACGGCATTTGGCCGTGGGATCCCGGCGTTTTTTTGCCGCTTATTGTATTATTGATAAATAAATAAACAAAATAGGTGCAGAAATAAATAAACATTAACAAAACAAATAGATGACGAGGTTGGAAAGCATGTGTATTCCGTGGCAAAGCAGCTGGGAATGGACCTTTCCCACTGCCGGATGGAAAAAGGCCCCAACGGCTGCGCCAGAGTGCAGCTGGTAGACGGGGACCGGGTATTTCTTCCCGGCAATCAGGGAGGCATATCTCGGGAAAAGCCTCCGGTGTTGACAGAGCTGGACGAAGTCTATATAGGAGAATACGATCTGGTCCACACCAGTATCCACAGCTTTATGGAATCCCAGCTGCCAGTAATGGATCGGGCGGGAAAATTCATTTCCATGGACTTTTCCGACCGCTATAATGAGGAGTATTTAAAGCACTGCTGTCCGTACATTGACTGCGGGGAGATTTCCTGCGGAAATATGGAAGAGAGCGAGATACGGCGCGTGATGGAGCAGATCATCCGATTTGGCTGCCGGCATATGGTAATCGCTACCAGAGGCTCAAAAGGAGCCCTAGTTCTGGTGGACGGCCGGTTTTATGAGCAGTCCCCCTGCCTGGTAAAGGCAAAGGATACCATGGGGGCCGGGGATTCCTTTATTGCCTGCTTCTTGGTGAACTATCTGGACGGGATTGGCAAAGCCGTTGATTTTTCGGAAAAATCGGGAACCAGGGGAACTGTAAAGGCCGAGGATTATAAGGATATGCTGATTCGTACCAGCTTGTACCGGGCGGCGGTATTCTCCGCCGGACAATGCCAGAGAGACGGATCCTTTGGATTCGGTAAAACCGTGGAGCTGACTCCGGAGGATCTTAAGATCATGAAGGGCGCATAACAAAGATTAAATGTATGAGAAGCCGATTGTTAACCTATAAATAAAAACGGGTTGACAATCGGCTTTTTTATGATGTATACTATGAGCACTTGGCGAGGTATTTTCGAGCCTAGTGCGAGTTATACCTGGCCACTTAGCGAATCGGAGCCGCAGGCGAACGATGAGGTTAGTGGACATGGTATACTATGAGCACTTGGCGAGGTATTTTCGAGCCTGCTAAAAACAATGGTTTGAACTGTGCAGAAATACGGAGGTTTCCCATGAATCACAAAACGCTAAATTTAACCTATATGGCTCTCGGCGCTGTGCTGATCGCGGTCTGCTCCTGGATCAGCATCCCCACCATCGTGCCTTTTACCATGCAGACCTTTGCCGTGTTTTTGGTACTGCTGCTTTTGGGAGGAAAATGCGGTACAGGAGCGATTTTGATCTATATACTTCTTGGGGCCGCAGGCGTTCCTGTATTTGCCCACTTTACCGCTGGTATTGGTATCCTTTTGGGAAGTACGGGAGGATATATTGCGGGCTTTCTCTTTACGGGAGTAATTTACTGGATGATGGAAACGGTTTTTGGAAAAAACAGGTGGGTTGAGGTGATTGCCCTGATCGTGGGCACAGCAGTGCTTTACGCTTTTGGAACCGCCTGGTTCCTATTTGTTTATGCCAGAACCACCGGCTCCATCGGAGTCATGACGGCCCTTGCCTCCTGCGTATTTCCTTTCATTGTACCAGATCTTATGAAAATGTCCCTCGCCTTTATACTGGCAAGACGGCTGGCACCGGCGGTCAGAGCTGTCTTCTAAGCCGCCAAAACCTCAAACCAGAAAATCGTCAGCCCGTCCTGACAGTCCACCCCATAGGCCATGCCATGGGCTTCCAATATGGTGCTGACAATGGAAAGTCCGATGCCCGTGCCGTGGCGGCGGCCATTTTCATGCTGGCTGCGCTGATAGCGTTCCCAGATGATCTGCCGATCCTCTTCCGGAATCGGTTCTCCCGGATTGATCACCGACACCCGAAAGCCATTTTCTGGGGCAGGGTCAATGGACAGGGTAATGGCGTGGCCGTCAGGGGTGTGGTTGATGGCGTTATACAGCAGGTTGCGCAATACCTGGCTCATCTTTAAAGCGTCCGCCAGAATGGGAAGCTCCGGCAGGCAGGCCCTAAAATGGATGGAAATCCCGTGTTCCGCCGCGCTTTTTTCGCAGTGCTCCACCTCGGACTGGGCGATTTCGCAGAGGTTGTAGAGATCTTTTTTCAGCTGTATGTATCCCGACTGCAGAAGGGAGTAATCCAAAATATCGTTGACCATCTCGCTCATGCGGTTTGCTTCCTCGATGATCAGGTTTAAGTCCTCCTCCCTTGCGGCCTCCTCCTTCCAGTCAATATCCCGCACCATCTCCCCGTATCCGGCGATGATGGCCAGGGGGGAGCGAAGCTCGTGGGATACGTTGGCAATAACCTCCTTGCGAAGCACATCCACCCGCTTTAAGGCCTGTCCCAGCTCGTCCACAGACTGAGACAGATCCCCCAGCTCATCCCGGCGCTTTAATCCGGCTTTGGCGGAAAAATCATTCTTTGCCAGTCGGTCGATGGCGTTTTTGATGGCGTAAATGGGCCTGGTAAACTGGCGGGACAGCAGGGCGGAGAGAATGGAAGCCGCAGCAGTCAGGACGACCGTTAAAAGGATCAGCTGACGGCGATTTAATTCCAGGATGGTGTGAAGCTGCAGGGTGTTGTGAAGGATGGCATAGCACTGCTGGCCGTTGTACCGGATCGGGATGCCGATTTCAAAGGCAAAAATTCTCCCTCCGGCTTTCTCCCATTTTTCATAGGGACGCCCCTCCAGCATCTGCTGGTACTCGTGGCTTTTGCGCACGGTAAACCAGATCCGTCCATCCTCCCGCAGCGTATTCAAATCAATGGAATGTCCGTTATTGTAGAAAGCCAGCAGCTCCCCGTCATTGTTGACCAGCATCAGCTCCCCGCCGGCGGCCCGGCTTAAGTGGGATAAAAGGCGGTCGTCAGAGGAAAAGCTTTCGCTGTGGAGACTTTCCAGAATGGGCCGCATCCGTTCCCGGGTTTCCTCCAGGGCCGCGTTGGCGTAGTTGCGCTCAAAGAGGAAAATCTGGACTACCCACATGAAGGCCGCGCTGAACAGCACCAGGGACATCATGATGAGCCACAGGCGGAAGACCATGCGGTTAAAAATGCGCGGTAGCCGCTTATTTCTTAGCATATTCAAATTTATACCCCACTCCCCATACGGTCTGAATGACGTTCCGGTAATCTCCCAGGTGATCCCGGAGGGATTTCACGTGGGTATCCACCGTGCGGCTGTCGCCGGTATAGCTGTAGCCCCAGATGGTTTCCAAAAGCTGCTCCCGGCTTAAAACGATGTGCTCGTTCTGGGCCAGCTTTAAGAGCAGATCAAACTCCTTAGGCGGAAGAGCGATGGGCTGCCCCTTTAGAATGACGCTTCTTGACTTCGGGGAGATGGAAAGCTCGCCAAAGACCATAGGCCGGCTGGGGCCCCCGCCGCCTGCGCGCCGCAGCACGGCTCCGATGCGGGCCATCAGTTCCTTGGGGCTGAAGGGCTTTGGCACATAGTCGTCCACCCCAAGCTTAAAGCCGAGAAGCTTATCGTATTCCTCGCTGCGGGCGGTCAGCATGATCACCGGCACCTGGCTGAAACGCCGTATTTCCCTTAAGGTTTCAAAGCCGCTTAAGCCCGGCATCATCACGTCCAGCACCACTAGATCAAAGGGACGGGTCTCCAAAAGCTTCAGCGCCTCCTGGCCGTTTGCGGCCTCTTCACAGGCAAACTGCTCCAGCTGGGCATAGGTGCGCACCAGCTTGCGCAGGCGCAGGTCGTCGTCAACAATCAATAAACGCATATTTGAAACCACCTTCTTTGTACTCACTACATTGTCCACTAACCTCATCGTTCGCCTGCGGCTCCGATTCGCTAAGTGGCCAGGTATGACTCGCACTAGGCTCGAAAAGACCTCGCCAAGTGCTCATATTATACCACGATTCCTCTTCTTGGAAAATGCTTATCGGAATCCTTAACAGAATTCTCACAAATGGAAAATGTTCTTGCCTTGAAGGCCCAGGCTTGCTATACTGTTTTCAGAAAGAAAGAAGAGGAAAAAGGAATGACGAAAACGAAAGCATTATCAGTTCGGGAGACGGCGCTGTGCGGGCTTTTTGCTGCCTTGACGGCTGCCGGGGCTTTTATCCGCATCGACCTGCCGGTTCAGCCCTTTCCCATGCATTTTACATTACAGATTTTCTTTGCGCTGCTGTCCGGCTTTATCCTGGGCCCCAGGCTGGGGGCTGTCAGCGTGGGGATCTACCTGGCGGTGGGATTAGTGGGGATTCCGGTGTTTGCGGCGGGGGGAGGCCCTGCCTATCTGATCCGGCCTACCTTTGGGTTTCTGCTGGGATTTCTTTTTGCCGCCTGGCTGGCGGGAAAGATCAGCCGCATGGGAAGGCGAACTTCCCTGGCGCGAAATATCTGCGCGGCGGTGGTCGGGATGGGGGCCTATTACCTGTCCGGTATCCTGTATTTCTACTTCATCAGCAACTATGTGATCTCTATGCCCGTAACCTGGGCCCTGGTTCTGGTGAACTGCTTTATTCTGACTGCGGCGGGAGATCTGGTGCTGTCGATCCTGGCAGCTATGCTGGCAGTACGGCTGCGGGCGGCGGTGGATTTTATGTAAATCTACCAGAAGAGCCGGGGGAAATTTTGTCAAAACCCAACAATTATGTGGCGGCCCAAAATGGGGTATAATAAGGATGGAACAAGTGAATCGGATGATGACAGGACAGGGTGATGTAATTGTTGAAAGAAGGAGACAAAGTTCTCTACGAGACGGTAGGCGTATGCCAGGTAAAGGGCGTGTCTACCCAGGAGTTTCTGAAAAAGGACAAGCTGTACTACTCCATCTGCCCGGTCTACCAGAAGAATACCATGATCTATGTGGCGGTGGACAATGAGAAGGTGAAGATGCGGCCCGTGATGTCCAGGGAAGAGGCGGAGGCTTTTATCAGCGAGCTGCCCCGGATTGAGGAAATTCAGGCGGAGAATGACAAAGAGCGGTTTCAGATGTACAAGCAGATGCTCCTTTCCGGCGACCGCCGGTGTTGGGCGGCCATGATTAAGGGCCTTAGGAGCCTGCAGAAGAAGCGGATGGAAAAGGGGGCCAGGCTTGCGGTTCGGGATCAGGAGGGGATGAAGACTGCTCAGAAGCTTCTTCACGAGGAGCTGGCGGCGGCCCTGGAGATTATGCCGGACCAGGTGCCCGCGTATATTCAGGATAAGCTTTCCAAGGGAGTGAACCCGGAGCCCGCATAAAGGCTCCAGGTTCTATTTTTATGCTTCTCAGGTCCCCATGGTTCTGGTAAGGAGAGTGATGAGAAAGCAGGCCCCAAACCCGCAGATCGTTGGGATGGAAAATGCGGCGGCAGTCCATTTCAAGCTGCCGGTTTCCCTGCGGATGGTGAGCAGGGTAGTGGAGCAGGGCCAATGCATCAGGGAAAAGACAGCAGTGCAGAGGGCAGTGGTCCAGGTCCAGCCATTTGCCTTAAGAACCTCTTTTAGGGCGGCTAAATTTTCATACCCCTCCAGGCTGCCCTGGGACAAATAAGCCATGACAGCAATGGGAAGGACGATTTCATTGGCCGGAAACCCAAGAATGAAGGCCATCAGGATGACTCCATCCAGGCCAAAGATCCGGGCCATGGGATCCAGGAAGGCGGCGATATGATTTAAAAGGCTTGCCTCCCCCAATTGGGTATTGGCCAGAATCCAGAGGATCAGCCCCGCAGGAGCCGCTACCGCCGCCGCGCGGCCCAGGACGAAAAGGGTTCGGTCCAAAACTGAGCGCACAAGAACCGTTCCCACCTGAGGCATGCGGTAGGAGGGCAGCTCCAGGGTGAAAGAAGAGGGCTGCCCCCTTAGGATGGTTCTGGAAAGAAGCCAGGACACCAGAAAGGTCATAAGGATGCCTAATAGGATCAGGAGAGTCAGGAGGAAGGCGGCCTTGAAGGTACTTCCAGGCCCGGAGGCCGCGCCGATGAAAAACATGGCGATCAGGGCGGTCAGAGTGGGAAATTTACCGTTGCAGGGTACGAAGCTGTTGGTAAGAACCGCCATCAGCCGTTCCCTGGGGGAATCGATGATGCGGCAGCCGGTAACGCCGGCCGCGTTGCAGCCAAAGCCCATCATCATGGTCAGGGCCTGCTTGCCGCAGGCACGGCAGGCCTGGAAGGGGCGGTCCAGATTGTAGGCCACCCGGGGAAGGAAGCCGGCGTCCTCCAGCAGGGTGAAAAGAGGAAAGAAAATCGCCATGGGCGGCAGCATCACGGCGACGACCCAGGAGAGCACCCGGTATATGCCGAACACAAGGCCGCCCGTAAGCCAGGGCGGAGCCCCCAGATCCTCCAGCAGTAAAAGGAGCAGCCGCTGCCCCTTTTCGAACAGGGATGAGAGCAGGGCGGAGGGGTAGTTGGCGCCGGTGATGGTCAGCCAGAAAATGATCATCATCAAAAGGAACATCAGGGGATAGCCGGTGAGGGGGCTGGTAAGCAGCCGGTCCACCTTCCGATCAAAGGCGTTGTATCCCTTTTTCTCAAAGGATACGCAGGAGCGGCAGAGGGAAGCGGCTGCTTCCACCAGGGCGGAGACGATGCGGTCCTTCAGCGCCTCGGGGCCAATGCCTTTGCTTTCCAGATATTCTTCGGCCCGCCTTAGGCCCTCGCGGATTTCCGGCTTTTCTAAAAGAGAGAAGCCCAGGGCCTGATCCAGGGCCTGAATCAGGGAATCGTCCCCCTCCAGAAGGCGCAGAGCCAGCCAGGCGGACGGAAGGGCAAAGGGGCAGGAAGGGACGGCATAAAACCGCAGCGCGGGTTCTGCTATTGAGACGGCTCGTTTCACATCCTCGTCGTAGGGAACGGAAAAAAGGGCGGGAGCTGAAGGAGTGGAAGAGACGGTTTTGCAGATGGCATCCTTTAACTGTTCCAGGCTCTTCTTTTTTCTGGCCGTAACGCCGATGACCGGAACCCCCAGCTTCCCGGAAAGCCGGTCAAAGTCGATGCGGATTCCCTTTCGGACGGCCTCATCCATCAGATTGACGCAGATCACCGCCCGGGAAGTAATCTCCAGGGTCTGGAGCACCAGGTTTAGATTCCGTTCCAGGCAGGTGGCGTCGCAGACGATGATAACCGTCTCGGCATGGCCGAAACAGAGAAAGTTCCGGGCGATCTCCTCCTCTGCGGAATGGGCCATCAGGGAGTAGGTGCCGGGAAGATCGGTTAAAAGAAAGCGCTGGCCTTTCCAGGAAAAGCCGCCCTGAACGCTTTCCACCGTGGTGCCCGTCCAGTTGCCGGTTTTTTGACGGGCGCCGGTAAGGCTGTTAAAGAGAGTGCTTTTTCCTACGTTGGGGTTGCCTGCCAGGGCGATGAGGTGCTGGGAGATTTTCAAGGCACATCACCCCTTTCCGGGGAGCGTATCCCCTTTAGCGCTTTCCGGCAGGATACGGACCCGGCGGCTGTCCTTTGCGCGGATGGCGATCACGGCTCCGCGGATCAGGTAAGCCTTCGGATCGCCCATGGGGCTTGTGCCCAGACATTCCACCGTGGTGCCGGAAATCAGGCCAAGATCCAGGAGACGGCGGCGGATCAGGCCGCCGGAGGCAATATTTAAAACCCTGGCTCTCTGTCCAGGGAGCATATCATTCAAATAGACTCGGGAATTGTTCATAAGCTGTTTCACCCTTTACGACTGAATGGAAAATGGTTTCTATTCATAGGGTATGGGGGAAGCGCAAAATGGTTCGTAGACCTGCCGCAAGGAAAATCATTTCTTTGGATTGATTTTATACCGATTCATGATACAATGGGAGCAGAGGGATATAATTTATCACTGCAGGAGAATCATATGAAAGAGAATACGGTAAGTAGAGAAGCAAGGCGTGAGAATCAGATCGTAAGCGGCAATATTTTCGTGCAGCTGCTTTTATTCTTTTTCCCCATTTTATTGGGAACTTTTTTTCAGCAGCTGTATAATACAGCGGATGCCATGGTGGTGGGCCGTTTTGTGGGGAAGGAGGCCCTGGCTGCCGTTGGCGGAAGCACCAGCACCCTGATCAATCTGCTGGTAGGCTTTTTTGTGGGACTTTCCAGCGGTGCTACGGTGGTGATTTCCCAGTATTACGGGGCCCAGAAAAAGGATAAGGTTCATTGGGCGGTTCATACCTCCGTGGCCTTTTCCATTTTCGCGGGCATTATTATGACCTTCATCGGCATCATCGGCGCGCGCCCGGCCCTGGAGGCCATGAAGACGCCGGAGGATGTGATGGGCCATTCCATGGTATACCTGTGCATCTATTTTGTGGGCACGATTCCCAACCTCCTCTACAATATGGGCGCGGGAATTCTCAGAGCTGTCGGTGACTCCAAACGCCCGCTGTACTTTTTGATCGCCAGCTGCTTTACCAACATTTTCCTGGATCTGCTGCTGGTGGCGGTCTTCCATATGGGAGTGGCTGGGGCGGCCATTGCCACCATCGTCTCCCAGCTGCTCAGCGCCGTCCTGGTGGTTATATGCCTGATGAGAACCTCGGATCTTTACCGCCTGGAGTGGAAAAAGGTGCGCATTGACCGGCGGATGCTTCAGCGGATTATCCGCATCGGCCTTCCTGCGGGCCTTCAGTCCGTGATGTACAATATTTCCAACATCATTATCCAGACCGGTGTAAACGCCCTGGGAACCGACCCGGTGACGGCCTGGGCTACCTACGGCAAGGTGGACGGCCTGTTCTGGATGATTATCAACGCCCTGGGCATCTCGGCAACTACCTTTGTGGGCCAGAACTACGGGGCGGGGAGGACGGACCGGGTCCGCAAGGGCACGGCGGTCTGTATGGGAATCGGAGTCTTTCTTTCCCTCTCCATCGGCGCAATTCTCTATGGCGGCGGCCATTTCCTGGTAGAGCTTTTCACCTCCGATGAAAATGTGCGTCGGATCAGTATGGATCTGATCCATTTCATGGTTCCGACCTTTACCACCTATATCGCCATCGAGGTGCTGTCGGGAACGTTAAGAGGCGTGGGGGATACCCTCCGTCCGCTGATGATAACCGGCGTGGGAATCTGTCTGGTGCGGGTGCTGTGGATTCTGTTCGTGCTCCCCTTAAGGCCGGATATCCTGAACGCGGCATTCAGCTATCCTTTGACCTGGAGCCTGACTTCCGTGGCGTTTATCGTGTATTACTACTGCTTCAGCCCCCTGAGGCGGTGGGATGTGAATCGCTGGATCCGCAAGCAGTATTTTAAACTGGCAAAATAATCCGGTATAAAGGATGAAGCAAAGGGGAATACTCCTGATCAAAGGGATGTGTGTCAGGAGGTATTCGATGATCAAAGAGGAAATTATTTTTAACTCCGTGGAGGAAGTGCAGTCCTTCGTCAATCAGGCGGAGCGGTGGCCGGCGGACGTGGACGTGTCCCTGGGAAGCTGCGTGGTGGATGGGAAATCCCTTTTGGGCGTTTTGAGCCTTGGAATCCACAAAAAGCTGAACGTGACCGTTCACGACCGGCCGCCGAAGTAAGAGGAAAGCAGGTAGAAGAGCGTGATACAAGAGATAGCCCCCCGCAGATTTGATCCCTCCTATCGCCGGCAGCGGCCGAAGAAGGAGGATTATCTGCTTCATTATGAGTACAATAAGGTAATGCTGAAGAAAGAGAACGGCATATTTTCTCTTCCAAGGTTCGCGCAGGTGGAGAAAGAGGTGCCTCGCCTGGAGGAAAAGGCGGAGTACCTGTTTTCCATTGATGAGCGGGCCTATTTTGGCGTTTGGGATATGACGTGCCCGGATTTTACGGACTTTGTTATGGAAGGACTTCAGATTTTCCAGAATTTTGAGCCCATGTACCAGGCATTTGCCGGCATCACAGGCAGCCAGATTTACCGCTGGCGCCAGAGCAGGAAATACTGCGGCTGCTGCGGAAGTCCCATGGCGCCCGGGGAGACGGAGCGCTCCATGGTGTGTACCGCCTGCGGACACACGGAATATCCGAAGATCAGCCCGGCCATTATCGTGGCCATTATCAACGGAGATAAGCTGCTGATGTCCCGCTACGCCCACGGCGTTTACCGCCGGTACGCCCTGATCGCGGGCTATGTGGAAGTGGGGGAAACCTTTGAGGAATGCGTCCGCCGCGAGGTGATGGAGGAGGTGGGCTTGAAGGTGAAGAATATTCGCTATTACAAGAGCCAGCCCTGGGCCTTTTCCGATACGGTGATGATCGGCTTTACAGCCCAGCTGGATGGGGACGATACCATCCAGCTCCAGGAGGATGAGCTTTCGGAGGCTGGATGGTATACCAGGGATCAGGTGATCGCCTATGAACCCTGCCTTAGCGTAGGCCATGAGATGATGGCCGCTTTTAAAGCCGGCAAGATCGGCTCCTAACAGACAGATCGAGAAAGGATACGCCATGAGAGACTACATATTATTTGATTTAGACGGAACCCTGACAGATCCTAAGGAGGGGATTACCAAATCCGTTCAGTACGCCCTGGACCATTATGGAATCCATGTGGAGGATCTGGATTCGCTGATCCCCTTTATCGGCCCGCCGCTGATGGACAGCTTCGAGGAATTTTACGGCTTTTCGCCCCGGCAGGCAAGGGAAGGGGTTCAGGTTTACCGGGAATATTTTACGGACCGGGGCTGGAGAGAAAATGAGGTATTTCCTGGGATACCGCAGATGCTGGGAAAGCTTAAGGCTGCGGGGAAGAAGCTTTATGTGGCTACCTCCAAGCCGGAGGTATTCGCCCTGCGGATTTTGGATCATTTTGGGCTGACGGAATACTTTGACGGCGTAGGAGGCGCGGATCTGGAGGAAACCCGCACCAAAAAGGCGGATGTGATCCGCTATCTTTTGGAGCGGGAGAACATCCCCTCAGCCGAAGGGAAAGAACGGACGCGGATTCTAATGGTGGGCGACCGGGAGCACGATGTGCTGGGAGCCGCCCAGGCGGGACTGGACTGCGTGGGAGTGCTTTACGGCTATGGCAGCCGGCAGGAACTGGAGGAAAGCGGGGCCTGGGCCATTGCGGAATCCGTGGAGGAATTGACGGAATTATTGCTGGAGCAGCCATAACATGAGCGAATAATAAGTATTCCTATTATGTAATTGACAAATAGTTTGGCCGTTGCTATCATGTATAGTAACCGTTTTAGGATAAGAGGTGTAAGTATGGATGACAGAATTGTATTATCTCTTTTGGTAGACAATACGGCGGGCGTTCTGGCCCGAGTGGCAGGGCTTTTCAGCCGCCGGGGATACAATATTGAGAGCTTGACCGTAGGCGTCACCGCGGATCCGCGGTATTCCAGGATGACGGTGGTTTCCCTGGGAGACCAGACGGTTTTGGAGCAGATTAAGAATCAGCTGAATAAGCTGGAGGACGTGCGGGATATTAAAGAGCTGAAGCCGGGAAGCTCCGTATACCGGGAGCTGATGATGGTGAAGGTGAGAGCGGGAGCCGATGACCGTCCGGCCATCAGCGCGATTTCCAATATTTTCCGCGCCACCATCGTAGATGTGGGGAAGGAATCCCTGACTGTGATGCTGACCGGAGATCAGTCCAAGTTAGATGCGCTGATCAATCTTTTGGAGGATTATGAGATTTTGGAGCTGGCCCGTACTGGCCTCACCGGACTTGAGCGGGGAGCCGATGATATTCGGAATCTTCCGTAAAGGTGTTTCATTACTTGCAAGCTAAGGGCACAGAGGGAGGCGGACAGAGAGTCGTCAGTTCTGTCACCTTAACCGGCCGTGGTATAAATACTGCGGTGATCTATAGAAAAAGCTGTAGGAGGAAAAGAAGATGTCTACAAAGATTTACTATCAGGAAGACTGCAATTTATCACTGCTGGAGGGCAAGACCATTGCCATTATCGGCTACGGCAGCCAGGGACATGCCCATGCCCTGAATTTAAAGGAGTCCGGATGCAACGTAATCGTAGGACTCTATGAGGGAAGCCGTTCCTGGAAGAAGGCCGAGGAGCAGGGCTTTAAGGTGTACACCGCCGCTGAGGCCGCCAAGCAGGCTGATATCATTATGATTCTGATTAATGATGAGAAGCAGGCCGCTATGTATAAGGAGTCCATCGCTCTCAACCTGCGTCCCGGCATGATGCTCATGTTTGCCCACGGCTTTGCCATCCATTTCGGACAGATTGTTCCGCCGGCGGATGTGGACGTAACCATGATCGCTCCCAAGGCTCCCGGCCACACAGTGAGAAGCGAATACATGAGAGGAAGAGGAACCCCTTGCCTGGTTGCGGTTCATCAGGACGCCACCGGAAAGGCAAAGGATCTTGCCCTGGCCTATGGACTGGCCATCGGCGGAGCCAGAGCGGGACTTTTGGAGACCACCTTTAGGGTTGAGACGGAGACAGACCTCTTCGGCGAGCAGGCAGTTCTTTGCGGCGGCGTATGCGCACTGATGAAGGCTGGTTTCGAGACTCTGACCGAGGCGGGATATGCTCCCGAGAACGCTTACTTTGAGTGTATCCATGAGATGAAGCTGATCGTAGACCTGATCTATGAGAGTGGATTCGCCGGCATGAGATACTCCATCTCCAATACTGCTGAGTATGGCGACTATATCACCGGACCCAAGATTGTAACCGATGAGACAAAAAAGGCTATGAAGAAGATTCTGGCGGATATCCAGGATGGTTCCTTCGCCAAAGAGTGGCTGTTAGAGAACCAGGCCGGCTGCCCGCACTTTAACGCTATGAGAAAGAGAGAAGCCGAGCAGCCCTTAGAGCAGATCGGAAAGGAGCTGCGCAAGCTCTACAGCTGGAACGACAGCGATAAGCTGATTAACAACTAAACGTAACAGTTCAGGACGGCGGGAAGACGGGCATCCGATGCTTTTTGTCCGGCTTTAGCCGGGCAAGAAGACTAGGTGCCCTTGGGGTAAATGCTGTCCTGACATGACTAGACAAAGCCATCCGGCTTCCTGGAGCGATTTCCAGGGCTGGATGGCTTTTTTACGGACTGCCAAAGATTGAATTTTATTCCGGATAATGAAATTCTGTGATTCCGATCACATCGGTTTGATCTTTCCCGAGGACAATGTAAGCGCCGTCCGGATCGCCCAGCAGCGCGGTATCGTCGACGATTACGATGGCATCCGGATCTGCATCGCCCACCGCTTTTAAAAGCGCATCGGTATAGAGGGCTTCCAGCCCCATCTCCTCCAGATCATCCAGATCCTTTAAAACAGTGACGGAATCTCCCTTCATGACAGTGACCGGATAGCTGCAGATCATATCCAAAAATTCCGTGGTTAGGCCGGTGGTGATCTCCATTTGGGCAGTAGCTGCAGCTGAACGGAAGAGGGCGGTATTCAGGTCTTCATCCTCATCTTCCGTTTCAGCGGAAGATGTTTCGGCAAAAGTCGTTTCCACGGGAGCTGTCTTCGAGGGAGCGGCGGCATTCACCTTAGAAGCGGCAGACTTTGTTCGGGAAAGGTTCGGAACTGCCTCCCCTCCTAGTAAAGAGCAGCCTGACAGGCAGGCGCTGATGCACAGTGCGGTAATGATCCAGTAATGTTTCATATTGTTTTAATCTCCTTTGCTGAGTGATATGGATTTATCCTAGCAAAGGCATATTTATATTCCCTTTAGCATACCTAAAGATTTGTAAAGGTTTTTATGTCCCTTCCTGGGGCGCGGCGGGCAGACGGACCTGAAAGCAGGCGCTGAGCGTATCCGAGGAAACAAGGGAAATACTTCCTCCCTGGAGGATGGTCAGTTTTTTAGCAATGGCAAGTCCCAGGCCGGAGCCCCGGCTTTCCGAGCGGGCGGCATCCCCTGTAACAAAGGGATCAAAAAGCCTTTGACGGATGGATTCGGGAATCCCTTTTCCCTGATCTCCAAAGAGCAGAACCAGAAAGGAATCATCGCGGGAAAGGGAGACGAAAAGCGGCACTCCCTGGGGATTGTGGGCAACGGAATTTTGCACCAGGTTATCCAGGATTCTGCATAGCAGCTGGGGATCGGCCATGGAGTAAAGGGGAGCCTCCGGGATGTCCGCTTCCAGGGGAAAGCCCTTCTGCTCCAGCTCCTGGTATCGGTTCGCGAAATACTCCCGTACCAGACCGCAAAGATCCAGGCGCTGGGGGCGGACCGGAAGGGAGGACAGCTCCAGCTTATTGTACTCATGAAACTGGGACAGAAGGCGGCCTACCTGTTCGGATCTTTGGATCATGATTTCCAAATACCGGCTCTGTTCCTCCACCGGAACCAGACCGTCCTTTAAGGCGCAGGCGCAGCCCTGGATCACGGCGGCAGGGGTTTTCAGGTCGTGGGAAATGTCGGCCAGAAGCTGGCGCCGCTGTTCTTCCGTCCGTTTCTGCGCTTCCCGGCTTTCCTTCAGCTGCTGCTCCATGCGGACAAAATTGCGCGCAAGGCCGGAAAATTCCTCTGGGCCGCGATAGGTTTCCAGCTGGCTGTCCTTGCCCCTGGCCACCCGGAGGGTAGCTAGGTTTAAGGGATTTAGAAAAATTCTGGCTTTTCTGGTCATAAGAAATATAAAGCCTGCGGCAGCCAGCAGATAGGCTGGTATGAACAGCAGCCAAATCCGGTCCCAAAACCGGTAAACACGTTCATAGGCCTCATAGCCCGCTTCATAAAAGGCCGCTGTCAGCTGCCGCTTTTGGCCGGAGGGATTTTGGTATTCCATCCGAATGAGACGGCGGCCCAGAAAATCCTTTCCGCTCAGGTACTGAAATTCTGTCGGAGTAAAGGCGGCGCGGCCTGTGGGGATGGAGCCGGACAGCACGTTCAGGTCGGAATCAAGAAAAAGGTAGCCGTCGATTTGGATTTCACCCTGCTCATCATAGTGGGCCTGAGTGATCAGATAAGCGCCGTTTTCCGATTCCTCCGGCAGACTGGCGATTAAAAAGAGGCTGTCCCAATCATAACGGGGGATGCAGGCCAGCTCGCCGGGGGTGTAGCCTGCCTCCGTCTGAGGATCAGAGGAATAAAGAAGGTTCCCGGCGCTGCCGGTTACGGTTAAGACAGAGCCTGCTCCCAGATATCGCTTGGGGTCCAGCCGTCCCAGCTTTGAGTCTTCTGTTTCCTGCGCCGTTTTAAGAAGGCCCTCCAGATCCGGAATGGGGGCGGTACGGCGGGCGTAGAGAACATAAATTCCGTAGATTGCCAGAAGCATAAGGAGGATGGTTCCGGTAAAAAACAGATAGTTCAGAGAAAGATAGCGAACCAGGCTTTTGCTTTTTGGAGTATTACGGCCGGTAATCAATTTTGTATCCTAACCCCCTGACTGTGTGAATATAGACGGGATTTTTCGGATCCTCCTCAATTTTTTCCCGCAGTTTGGAAATGTGGACCATCATGGTTTTTTCGTCGCTCTCACAAAAGCCCTGGTTGATGCCCTCATAGAGCTGGGCTTTGGTCATAACCCGTCCGGGCCGCTCCATCAGCTGCGCCAGGATTTTCAGCTCCGTAGGCGTCAGCTCCACAGGCTGTCCGTCTTTTTCAAGGGTCATGCGTCCCAGGTCCAGTCGCAGAGCGCCGATGGAATATATGGGGCTTGCGGTTTCTGCGGCGCCCAGCTGATAGTAGCGTCTGAGGGCCGCGTGGACGTGAGCCACAACCTCCAGTGGGTTAAAGGGTTTGGTCAGGTAGGCGTCCGCGCCCAGATTCAGCCCGAGAATCCGTTCGCAGTCCTGATCCTTGGCTGTGAGAAAAAGGATGGGGATATTGCTGAAGGAGCGGATCTGCCTGGTCAGGGCGTAGCCGTCCATCTGGGGCATCATGATGTCCAGCAGAGCTAAGTTTACAGAATCCTCTTGTATCAGCTTTAGGGCCTGGACGCCGTCAGGAGCAGTCAGGACGCGGTAGCCGTTGCTTTTTAAGTACAGCTCCAAAAGGGAGCGGATATCCGGATCATCTTCGGCGATTAAAATTGTGTTCTGCAAGGGGGAGCTCTCCTTTCTTGTGAAAATGTTGTCTTATTTTATCACAATTTCGTGAAAATGGCGAGACTGGAAAAGTCTGAGAATTACACGGGAAATATTGACAATTTTTGCACAATAGAGTAGACTGTAAGCGATGAAAAGAAAACGATGGAATGGAAATCATACGGAATGGAAGGCGGTCTTTGCCGTCGCTGCGTTGTACCTGCTGCTGGCGGCCATCGGCCATGGCTGCCCGATCCGCTGGATCACCGGAATCCCCTGCCCGGGCTGCGGGCTGTCCCGGGCTTATCTGGCTTTTTTTCGGCTGGATTTCAGGGAGGCATTTGCCTGCCATCCCCTCTTCTGGGCGGTGCCTGTGATGTTTGGGGCGATTTTTTGGTGGGAGCGAAAGGGCAGCAGATGGGCCAGGAATCTTGCGCTGGTTTTGGGGGCGGCGTTTCTTCTGATTTACGGGGGGCGGCTGATTCTGGGAGATCCCCGGATGGAGATCGCGGTGGGTGAGAGCCTGATGGCTCGGCCCTTTATGATTCTGAAGCGGGTTCTTTGACATCGGAAAATGAGTATGGAGGGAGCGAATACAAATGACAGCAAACAATGGTACATGGAGAATTGCTCATCTGATCTGCAGTGGGCTGGTAGCAATTGCTTTTTTCCTGCCGGCTTTTAAGGTCAGCTTTTTGGGATTGTCAATGAGCGCCTCTTTCTCCCAGATGACATTTGGGGGAGAGCTTGTAGGAGAGGGGGAATTTCTCAATATCATTTTCCTGCTGATTCCACTGGCAATTACCGTGTTGTCAGCGGTTAAGCTGAAATTTACGCGTTTTGTGATCTATCCTCTTTCGGTGATCGGCTTTTTGCTGCTCTTCATTTACTTCGGCGAAGAAATGATCAGCCTGACCATCGGATTTTGGCTGATGTTTTTTGGCTATATTGCGGGCGTTGTGTTGAATACGCTCTGCCTTATCACCTGGGACGGAACTTCAGAAATTAACCGTAGATCTGATTTTTCAGCCAGTTTCAGGCCTTCGGGCACAGCAACCGCGAAAACTGTGAATGCATCATATTCCGACAGAACCTGCGCGAACTGTGGAGCCCCCCTGACCTCTGATTCCAGATTTTGCGAAAATTGCGGGGCCCCTGTGGAAGAACCGCAACCGCAGGTGAGAACGGAGGAAGAGAACGCTTCCTATTTCTGCCCTAACTGCGGCAAGCCCTATAAGGCGGGGGATAAGTTCTGCATGGGCTGCGGGACAAAATTGTAGAATGAATCTGCGGGGCCAATTCCGCGGTTCAAAATAAATCTTGGAGGACAAAAATATGAAACAGAGAAGCTTTGTGACCTACTTACTGCTCAGTATTATCACCTGCGGCATATACAGTATTTATTATTGGTATGTCTTTACGGAAGATCTAAACCGGATTTGCTCAGAAAAAGTCCGGGATGATAGGCCCAGTATGAATTACATTCTGGTGCTGCTGCTGTCAATTGTAACTTGTGGGATTTTCTATTATTTCTGGCTGTATCAGCAGGGAAACCGTATGCTGGATGCTTCAAGAGGCTATGGAAGAGAGTTCCATGAGAGCGGAACCACTTATCTGCTGTGGTGCCTGTTTGGAGCGCTCCTTTGCGGAATTGGTTCCCTGTATGGCACATACCTGATGATTCGCAATATGAATACCCTGATCGGCGAGTACAACCGCGATCATGGCATGGCTGTATAAACATCCTGGGTACTTGGGAAATGAAATGGCCGCGAAACCGTGTAGAATCAGTTTCGCGGCCATTTTGCTGTGTGCACCGGAAGTAATCCTCCAATAACTTTTCCCCTATGTCTTTCTCTGCCATTTTCCTTCCTGTAGATATGGCACACCTTCATTAATATCAACGGCATTTTCGGCATGCAAGTGCAGTGATCTCTTCGGGTTTCCATTCTGAATGATTGAATGTGTGTTCAAATTCTCATGGAAAGCAAATTAACCGGCAGGAGATCCGGCATGTGGAAGAAATGCTGGATTTTTTCGCGATATTTGGAAATGATAAGCGGTTTTCAGAATGTAAGGCGGTACTGGCAAAGCAGGCGGCAGGAATTTGTAAGATGTCGTTGGAGAAATTCCAAGAAAAGCTGAAGGAATATCAGATTATTTAAAGAGGATGGACAGAAAAATCCCCGGCGCAAAGCGGCGCTCAGGGATTTGGGAATCAAGGCTAATAGAGAAATTCCAAAAAGGTCTTTAAGGCCGTGGACTGATTGGAAGCCGGGTAGGCAAAACCGATGGTGCGCCGGGGGATGGGCGGAGTAAGGGGAATCTCTACCAAAAGGCCGGAGTCCAGCTCCTTCTGCACCAGCTCCCGGATGACACAGCCAATGCCAAGGCCGATCTTTGCAAATTCGATCAGAAGATCCATCGCCCCGACTTCCAGGACTTGGCGGGGGTAGATGCCGTTTTCATTTAGGTACTCGTCCACATGGCGGCGGGTCATGTTGCTTTCGTCCAGCATCATAATATTCCCGGTATCAAAGGGATCTGCATCTTTTCCCTCCCGCAGGTAAAGATGATCCAGATAGGCCCTGGTGGAGACGAACACATCCTGGATATCCATCACCGGAATGAATGCCAGCTCTTTTCGGGAGGACGGCTCCGCTACCAGCCCCAGATCCAGCTTCTGCTGATCCAGCCGGGTTAGGGTCTGGAAGGAGGACTGGCTTTCGATGGTGACCTTCATGTGGGGATACTGGTCGATAAAGGTCTTTAAGTAGGGGAGAAGGACGTATTTGCAAAGGGTAGCGCTGACGCCGATGCGCAGGTGCCCGATGTCGAATTCCTGGATCCGGCGCAGTTCCTGCTCCCCCCGCTCCAGGGCTTCAAAGGCCTCCTTCGTGTGCTGAAACAGAACCTCGCCCTCGGCGGTCAGCTGTACACCCCGGGAGCTTCTGGTAAAAAGGGGAAGGCCCAGGCTGTCCTCCAGCTTTCCGATGGCCTTGGAGATCGCCGGCTGGCTGATATAAAGCTCCTTGGCCGCTCGGGAGATATTTCCCGCCTTGGCAACCTCGAAAAAAATTTTATACTGTGAAAGATTTTGTTCCATGGAGGACTCCTTTCCGGCAGATTTTCGTTCAGACTCTGTCTGAAGGGTATCAGCATAACTTCTCTTCATATATGCCATTCATATTATGTATTTTTATTATAGCAGTACCTATGCTAAAATGTAAAGCACAGATCAATTTTGGCGACAAAAAAGTAAGGAGGAAGTAATAATGGGAATGACGATGAGCCAGAAGATACTGGCGGCCCATGCGGGATTGGATCAGGTGAAGGCGGGACAGCTGATTGAGGCCGATCTGGATCTGGTTTTGGGAAATGATATTACATCGCCGGTAGCCATCCATGAGATGGACAAGATGAATCAAAAAAGCGTATTTGACAAGGATAAGATCGCTTTGGTAATGGATCATTTTATCCCCAATAAGGATATAAAGTCAGCGGAAAACTGCAAGTGCTGCCGGGATTTTGCCTGTAAGCATGAGATTACCAATTATTTTGATGTAGGACAGATGGGCATCGAGCACGCTCTGCTTCCGGAAAAGGGCCTGGTAGTGGCCGGAGATCTGGTGATCGGCGCAGACTCCCACACCTGCACCTACGGCGCTCTGGGCGCTTTTTCCACTGGAGTGGGCAGTACCGATATGGCGGCCGGCATGGTGACGGGAAAAGCCTGGTTTAAGGTTCCCTCCGCCATTAAGTTTGAGCTGGTAGGAGAGCCGGCCAAGTGGGTCAGCGGCAAGGACGTGATCCTGCACATCATCGGTATGATCGGCGTGGACGGCGCTCTCTATAAATCCATGGAGTTTACGGGGGAGGGAGTGAAGAACCTGACCATGGACGACCGCTTCACCATCTGCAATATGGCCATTGAGGCCGGCGGAAAGAACGGAATTTTCCCGGTAGACGAGCTGGCAGTCCAGTATATGAAGGAGCATTCCATCCGTCCCTTTAAGACCTATGAGGCGGATCCGGATGCGCTGTACGATGAAACGTATGTGATCGATCTGTCCAAACTTAAGCCTACGGTATCCTTCCCTCACCTTCCGTCTAATACTAGGACCATCGATCAGGTGGGAGAGGTAAAGATTGACCAGGCTGTGATCGGTTCCTGTACCAACGGGCGAATCGACGATATGCGCATTGCGGCCCAGGTGTTAAAGGGCAGGAAGGTAGCGAAAAATGTGCGATGCATCGTGATTCCAGCTACCCAAGCCATCTACCTTCAGGCTATGCGGGAAGGACTCCTGGAAATCTTTATTGAAGCCGGTGCGGTGGTCAGCACGCCTACCTGCGGCCCATGCCTGGGAGGCTATATGGGGATTCTGGCAGCCGGAGAGCGCTGCATTTCCACCACCAACCGCAACTTTGTAGGCCGGATGGGCCATGTGGATTCAGAAATATATCTGGCAAGTCCCGCAGTGGCGGCGGCCAGCGCGGTGGCGGGAAGGATTGTCTGCCCCTGTGAGCTGGATGAGAATTAAGGAGGGTATGGATCATGAAAGCATGCGGACATGTATTTAAATATGGAGACAATGTGGATACGGATGTGATTATTCCCGCCCGCTATCTGAATGCTACCCAGGGAGAAGAACTGGCAAAGCACTGCATGGAGGATATTGATAAGGAATTTATCCACAAGGTGAAAAAAGGCGACCTGATTGTGGCCAATAAAAACTTTGGCTGCGGTTCCTCCAGAGAGCACGCCCCCCTGGCCATCAAGTGCGCGGGAGTCAGCTGCGTCATCGCGGAAACCTTTGCCCGGATCTTCTACCGCAACGCCATCAATATCGGTTTGCCTATTATCGAGTGTGTGGAGGCCGCCCGCTCCATCGAGGACGGGGATGAGGTGGAGGTGGACTTCGATTCCGGCCTGATCACCAACAAGACCAAAGGGGAGACTTATCAGGGCCAGTCCTTTCCGGAATTTATGCAGAAAATTATTACGGCCGGCGGCCTGGTAAATTATATCAACAGTCAGTAGGCGCAAGGGGAGCGGCCGCCAGGGCCAGGAAAGCGTCCATTTCCCGGCTGACCCACTTGTCCTTGTGATAGACGATCTGCTTGTAGATATCAGGGGAAAAGCCAGGGACCTCAACGAGGGCCAGGGTTCCCCTCTCAAGCTCATCGCGGACCGTGAACTCCGGGAGAAAGGAGACGCCTGTGCCTGTTTTTAAAAGACGGACGATAAACTCCGTATTGCCGATTTCCAGAAATGGATGGACTTCCAGTCCGATGGATGCCAGATACTGCTCTAAAATGGAGCGGTAGCTGGCATTTTTTTCAGTCAGGATCATGGGATGGCGGATCAGCTCCCAGAGGGGGAGGCTTTTGCCGGCAAGGGGGCTGGAGGAAGAGGTGACAAAGATCACCCGGTCCGGCTCGTCCAGGGCTTTGACCCAGCGAGGGTCAAAAAGCCGCTTGTCCAGAAGATAGACCAAATCCAGCTCGTTTTTGTTCATCCATTCCAGCAGAATATCCGGGCTGTCCGTGCGGATCGAGATGGAGACGTCCGGATAAAGGCTGTGATAACGTTTGATCAGCTCCGGCAGCAGGGAGGCGCAGACCGATTCGATTGCTCCGATGCAGAGGCGGCCCGTCATGGCCCCGCCTTCCTTTAGGGCGGATTTGGCTTGAGAGAGATCGGTCATCAGACGGCTGGCATGGCGGCTGAAGACGACGCCCTGGTGAGTCAGGGAAACCTTTTTACCGATGCGGTCAAAAAGCCGGACTCCCAGCTCTTTCTCTAGCTGGCGGATCTGGATGGTGACGGCGGCCTGACTGTAGCCCAGGATCGATGCTGCCTTGGAGAAGCTGCCCTGGCGGGCGATCTCCAGAAAGGTTGTGATTTCGCGAAATTCCATATGGCTCTCCTATAAAAATTTTTAAACAATAGATTAAAAACGTTAAATTTTACATTGATCTTTCCTTATGCTACACTAAAAATAGCAAAAATGCAATGGGGTAATCCAGCAAAAAATTCGTTGAGAGGAGCAGTGGGAATATGACAAAAGAAGATCCGCGTTACAGCGCCTATGTGCAGATTTTAAAGGAGGAACTGATCCCGGCTATGGGATGTACGGAGCCCATCGCCTTAGCTTACGGGGCGGCAGCCGCCAGGGAGCTTTTGGGCGGAATGCCGGAGCGGGTAGAGGTAGCGGCTAGCGGAAGCATTATCAAGAACGTGAAGTCCGTAATTGTGCCTAATACAGGCCATTTAAAGGGGATTCCGGCAGCAGCAGCTGCGGGAATCGTGGCTGGGGACGCCTCCAAGGAGCTGGAAGTAATCGCCAGCGTGTCGGAGGAGCAGGTGGAGAAGATCCGCCAGTTTTTGGAGTCTACGCCCATTACGGTAGACCATCTGGAGAAGGGGCCGGTATTCGACATTGTAATAACCGTTTATAGGGGAGAGGACCAGGCCAAGGTACGGATCGCTAATTTCCACACCAACATTGTACATAAAGAGAAGAACGGCCAGGTGCTCCTTGATATTCCGGTTAAGGAAGACAGCGAAGAGGGGCTGACGGACCGCAGCCTTTTAACCATGGAGGGAATCTGGGATTTCGCCAATACCGTGGACGTGGAGGACGTGCGGGAGGTTTTGGAGCGCCAGATGAGCTACAACATGGCCATCGCAAAGGAAGGCATAAAGAGCGAATACGGCGCCAATATCGGAAAGGTGCTGCTTGATACCTACGGCGACGATGTGCGCACCAGGGCAAAGGCCATGGCGGCCGCCGGCTCTGACGCCAGAATGAACGGCTGCGAGCTGCCGGTGATCATCAACTCCGGAAGCGGCAACCAGGGAATCACCGCCTCCGTGCCGGTTATGGTATACGGGGAGGAGCTGGGGGCTTCCCATGAGAAGCTGCTGCGGGCATTGACCCTTTCCAATCTTACCGCGATCCATCAGAAAACCGGCATTGGCCGCCTTTCCGCTTACTGCGGAGCCGTGAACGCGGGAGCGGCCGCCGGGGCCGGAATCGCTTATCTGTGCGGCGGCGGATACAAGGAAGTGATCCACACGGTGGTCAACGCCCTGGCGGTTGTATCAGGAATGGTCTGCGACGGCGCCAAGGCCTCCTGCGCGGCCAAGATCGCTTCCGCCGTGGATGCGGGGCTTTTAGGATACAACATGATTATCCGCGGACAGCAGTTCTACGGCGGAGACGGCATCGTGACTAAGGGCGTGGAAAACACCATTGGAAATATCGGCCGTCTCGGCAAGGAAGGCATGAAGGAGACAAATGAAGAGATCATCAAGATCATGATCGGACAATAAGAAAAAGAGCTGGAAAACAGGTCGGCCCGGCTTTCGGAGAAAAAGAATTACCGAAAGCCGGGCATGTTTTATATTTCCCTTTCTGCTACTAGGCAAAAATTTGAAAATTTGATATAATACATCTAAACAGTTCCAAAAGAATGAAGGAGGGATTTCGAATGGCAGAAGCCGATAACCGCAGCGCGCATGAGACATATGAAGAGAAAAAGATCGGGGAGGTACGGATTGCTAACGAGGTAGTAGCCATTATCGCCGGGCTGGCGGCCACGGAAGTGGACGGGGTGGCTTCCATGGCGGGGAATATTACCAACGGCCTGGTAGGAAAGCTGGGCATGAAGAATTTAAGCAAGGGGGTAAAGGTAGAGGTGACGGAGGAGCATGTATCCGTGGATCTCTCCTTAAACATCCGCTTTGGATATAATATTCCTGAGGTCAGCAAAAATGTTCAGGAGCGGGTTCGCGCCGCCATTGAGAATATGACGGGACTGACGGTTTTGGATGTGAATATCCGGATTGCCGGAGTGGATATGGAAGGGGCCAGCTGACCCCGGACAATACTGCTAGGAGCCGCTGCCGCCGCAGACAGCCTGGAAGTTCCGGACGTCTGCGGCGGTTTTTATACAAATTTCATTGTTTTTATGCACCAGGTTTGCTATAATGTTACGTAGCGGTTCAGGACACGGTCCTGAACGAAGGGTATTAAGGAAAGGAAAAGGGAACATGACCAGAAGAGAAGCCCGTGAACATTGTTTTAAGATGCTGTTCTCAGCTGACTTCTATCCGGATAAGGAGGAAGCGAAGGAGCAGCTTGCGCAATATGCCAACGGACCTGAGGAGGATGACGCGGATTCCCAGGGCCATATGATTGTACTTCATAAGACGGATTTGAGCGAAGAGGAGGCGGCTCATCTGACAGACCGTGTGTCCGCAGTGATGGACCGGATTCCTGAGATCGACGCCCAGATCGACCAGGTGGCATCCGGCTGGAAGACCCGCCGTATGGGCAAGGTGGAGCTGACGATCCTGCGTCTGGCCTTATATGAGATGAAGGAGGACGAGGAGGTTCCGGAGAAGGTAGCCATCAACGAGGCGGTGGAGCTGGCCAAGAAGTTTGGTGGCAAGGATTCCCCGGCTTTTGTCAACGGCATCCTGGCGAAATTTGCCTCAGAAGAGGAAGAACCGGCGGAGGAAAAAGGCCGGGAGACAGAATCCCAGGCATAGGGCGGAGTCAGGATGGGGAATATTTATAGCGTATCACAGGTAAATTCCTATATTAAAAGTATGTTTGCCCAGGATTTTGCCTTGAATCAAATATCCATTAAAGGAGAGGTGTCAAACTGCAAGTACCACCCATCGGGCCATATATATTTTACCCTGAAGGACGGCGGCTCCCAGATTGGGGCCGTTATGTTTTCCTCTCAGAGAAAAAATCTGACCTTCCGCTTAGAGGAAGGCCAGCAGGTTGTGGTCCGGGGAAGCGTGGAGGTTTACGAGAGAGACGGGCGCTATCAGCTTTACGCCCGTCAGATTACCAGAGAGGGAACCGGCGATCTGTACCTGCGCTTTGAGCAGTTGAAGAGGGAGCTGGAGGAGATGGGAATGTTTGACGGCTGTTACAAGCAGCCCATTCCCCGATACGCAAAAAGGATCGGCATTGTGACAGCCTCTACAGGGGCGGCCATACGGGACATTATGAACATTGCCGCCAGGCGCAACCCCTACGTGCAGCTGATTCTCTGCCCCGCCCTGGTTCAAGGGGCGGAGGCGAAGTACAGCATCGTCCAGGGGATTCAGCGTCTGGACGCTATGGGGCTGGATGTGATCATTGTGGGAAGAGGCGGAGGCTCCATCGAGGATCTTTGGGCCTTTAACGAGGAAATGGTGGCCAGGGCCATCTTTAACTGTTCCACTCCGGTGATCTCGGCGGTGGGACATGAGACGGACTTTACCATAGCGGACTATGTGGCGGATCTGCGGGCCCCTACCCCATCGGCGGCGGCGGAGCTGACGGTATTTGACTACAGCCAGTTTGAGGCCCAGTGCCAGATGTATGCCAGGACCTTAAACCGCATGATGGAGAACCGCCTGGAGCGGCTGCGCTATCGTTTAAACCAGTACCGTCTGCGCCTTAAGCTTCATCATCCCAGCCGGACCCTTAATGATCAGAGGCAGAGGCTGGCGGATCTGGAGATGCGGCTGACAAGCCAGATGGAGGATCGTCTGAGGGCCTGCCGCCACAGGCTGGCCCTGGCGGCCCAGGCTTTAAAGTCCCTGTCCCCCCTAGAGCAAATCAGCCGGGGATACGCTTTTGTAACGGACGGTGAGGGGAAGCGCCTGGAATCCGTCCGCCAGGTAAATACGGGGGACAGTCTTTCCGTCCAGCTCCGGGATGGAAAAGTCCGCGCCAAAGCTTTCCAGGTGGAAGCGGTCATGGAGCTGGAGGAGGAGAAAACAAGAGAGACGAAGGAGGTGCCCGATGGAGGAGACAGGGGCTAAGACTCCGAAAGAGGAGAAGCAGGGCGGCATTGAGGAATCCTTTGCGGCCTTGGATGAGATTATTAAAAATCTGGAAAACGGGGGCGGGACTCTGGAAGAGGCCTTTGCCAGCTATGAGAAGGGTATGAAGCTGGTGAAATCCCTGAATTCCCAAATGGATCAGGTTGAAAAACAAATTATGATATTGAATGAGGGTGAAGAACATGAGTGATATGGATCAGATGAAAGAGGAACTGTCAAAACGGATCAGAGAGCTGGAGAAGCTGATCGAATCCTATATGCCGCAGGAAAAAGGATTTCAGAGAACGGTTCTGGAGGCCATGAATTACAGCATGAAGGCGGGCGGAAAGCGCCTGCGCCCCATGCTGATGCAGGAGACATGCCGCCTCTTTGCGGGGGAGGTTCTTCCTACAGTGGTTCCATTTGTGGCGGCCATTGAGATGATTCACACATCGTCCCTGGTTCATGACGATCTGCCCTGTATGGACGACGACCGTCTGCGTCGGGGAAAGTTAAGCACCTGGGCGGAGTATGGAGAGGACATCGCGGTGCTGACCGGAGACGCCCTGCTGATTTACAGCGTGGAGACGGCGGCTAAGGCCTTTGACGCCGCTGAGGACGAGGACGACCTGCGCCGAGTTGGAAAGGCTATGGGGATTCTAGCATCCAAGACAGGTGTTTACGGGATGATCGGGGGCCAGACGGTGGATGTAGAGTTAGCCGGAAGCGCCATCCCCAAGGAGAAGCTTGATTTTATCTACCGCTTAAAGACAGGAGCCCTTTTGGAGGCATCCATGCTGATCGGGGCCATCCTGGGAGGCGCAGCGGATGAGGACTGCAAGATTGTGGAGCGCCTGGCCGGAAAGATCGGCATGGCATTCCAGATCCAGGATGATATTCTGGATGTGACAGGAAGCGCGGCCGAAATGGGAAAACCAGTGGGAAGCGATAAGAAAAACCAGAAGACTACCTATGTGACCCTGGAAGGCCTGGAAAAGGCGAAAGGGGATGTGAAGGAGCTTTCGGAGAGCGCTATTAAAGATTTGGCGGAGCTTCCGGGGAGCAATGAATTTTTGGAGCAGCTGATCCGGACCTTAATCAGCCGGAAGAAGTAAAGAGATAAGAAGGGTTCTGACATGATACTGGAACAGATCAAAGGGCCGGAGGACTTAAAAGGGCTGTCCCAGAAGGAGCTTGACGCGCTGGCGCAGGAGATCCGCAGCTTTTTAATCGAGAAGATCAGCCATACCGGCGGCCATCTGGCCTCCAACCTGGGGGTCGTGGAGCTGACCATGGCCATATTCCTCTCCTTTCATCTGCCGGAGGATAAGATTATCTGGGACGTGGGGCATCAGTCCTACACCCATAAGATTTTAAGCGGCAGGATGGGAGAGTTTGACGAGCTGCGCCAGTACGGAGGCTTAAGCGGTTTTCCAAAGCGCAAGGAGAGTCCCTATGATTCCTTTGATACGGGACACAGCTCCACCTCCATCTCCGCGGGGCTGGGCATCGCCCAGGCCCGGGATATTTTAGGGGAGGGATATAAGGTCGCCGCGATTATCGGCGACGGCGCTCTGACCGGCGGGATGGCCTATGAGGCCTTAAATAACGCGGCCAGGATGAAGAAGAATTTCATCATCATTCTCAATGACAACAAGATGTCCATTTCCGAGAATGTAGGCGGCATGTCCAGATATTTAAACGGTCTGCGGACTGGAAGCGGCTATAATGATTTAAAGAAAAATGTGGCGGACGCCCTGGAGCGCATGCCGGTAGTGGGGGCTCCTCTGATCGACAAGATCAAGCGGACAAAGAACAGCATCAAGCAGCTGTTTATTCCGGGGATGCTCTTTGAAAATATGGGCATCACCTACCTTGGACCGGTGGACGGGCATAATATCCAGGATCTCTGCAAGGTGTTAAAGGAGGCTCAGAAGCTGGATCACAGCGTTTTGGTCCATGTGCTGACGAAAAAAGGAAAAGGCTACGGCCCGGCGGAGAAGAACCCCTCCCGCTTTCACGGGGTGGAGCCCTTTGACGTGGCCACCGGGCGTCCGTTAAAGGAGAAAACTTATCCCAGCTATACCCAGGTTTTCTCAAAGAAGATCTGTCAGCTTGCTAGGGAGCATAAGGAGCTGGTGGCCGTCACGGCGGCTATGCCCGATGGGACGGGACTTTCCGCTTTTGCAAAAGAGTTTCCGGGCCGGTTCTTCGATGTGGGAATCGCTGAGGCCCATGCGGTTACCAGCGCCGCGGGTATGGCGGCCGCAGGCTTAAGGCCGGTGGTGGCGGTTTACTCATCCTTCCTCCAGCGGGGATACGACCAGATTCTTCACGACGTCTGTATCCAGAACCTGCCGGTGATTTTTGCCATCGACCGGGCCGGGCTGGTGGGAAGCGACGGGGAGACGCATCAGGGGATCTTCGATTATTCCTACCTGACCTCCATCCCCAATATGAGCGTGGTGGCCCCTAAGAACCTCTGGGAGCTTCGGGCTATGCTGGATTTTGCCATGGATTATAAGGGGCCTTTGGCCATCCGCTACCCCAGGGGGCAGGCTTACCGGGGATTAAAGGAATTTGCGAAGCCCATCTCCTACGGGAAGGGCGAGATGCTCTGGGAGGAGGAGGGGATCGCCCTTCTGGCGGTGGGCAGTATGGTCAGCACGGCGGAACATATCCGGGAAAAGCTGGCAGCCAGGGGCATTCCCTGCAGCGTGGCAAACGGCCGCTTTGTAAAGCCCTTTGACCGGGAGCTGGCAGACCGACTGATTCGGAAGCACAGCCGTATTGTAACCCTGGAGGAGAATGTGCTCCAGGGAGGCTTTGGCTTGCAGGTCACCGCTTATATCCATGAGAAGGCGCCCCAGATCCGGGTGCTGAATATCGCCCTGCCCGACGCCTATGTGGAACACGGAAATGTTTCGGTCCTGAGAGAGGGGCTGGGTATTGACAGTGATTCCATTATCCGCAGGATGGAGTCGGAGGGCTTTTTAAAGGAATCCATTTAAGGAAAGGGACTTACGAGAGATGAAGGAACGTTTGGATGTGCTGATGGTCCGGAAGAATCTGGCGGCTTCCAGGGAAAAGGCCAAGGCTCTGATTATGTCCGGGATTGTGTATGTGAACGGGCAGAAGGAGGACAAGGCGGGAACCGCCTTTGAGGATACGGCTCAGATCGAGGTGCGGGGGAATACGCTGCCCTATGTGAGCAGAGGCGGGCTGAAGCTGGAGAAGGCCATGAAATGCTTTGGGCTGGATTTGGCGGGAAGGGTCTGTATGGATGTAGGAGCTTCCACCGGAGGCTTTACGGACTGCATGCTGCAGAACGGGGCGGTGAAGGTTTACTCCATCGATGTGGGTCACGGCCAGCTGGACTGGAAGCTTCGCAACGATCCGAGGGTGATGTGTATGGAGCGGACGAATATCCGCTATGTGACGCCAGATCAGATCGGGGAACCGGTAGATTTTTCCAGCATCGACGTATCCTTTATCTCTTTGACCAAGGTTCTGGGGCCGGTGCGGGAGATTTTAGGAGACGGGGGAGAGGTTGTATGCCTGATTAAGCCCCAGTTTGAGGCCGGACGGGAGAAGGTAGGGAAAAAAGGCGTGGTCCGGGATCCACAGGTCCATCTGGAGGTGATCCGCATGGTGACGGATTTTGCCCGCCAGGCAGGCTTCCACCTGCTGAACCTGGAATTTTCCCCCATCAAGGGTCCGGAGGGGAATATTGAGTATCTCCTTTATTTGAAGAAGTGTGCGAAGGGGGATGGGGAGAATCACCTGCCTCAGAACCCGGAAGCGGTGGTAGAGGCGGCTCACGGGGCTTTGGACTAGAAGGCGGAAATAACAGGATGAAATACTTTTACATTGTAGCGAATTACGAGAAGGAATATGCCAGGGAGACGGAGAAACAGATCGTAAGCTTCCTAAAGGAGCGGGGGGCGGTCTGTCGAACCCAGAGCGAGGGGGCGGACAGCGCCGGCAGCCGCCGCACAGCCAGGGCGGATGTGCCGAAAGAGACGCAGTGCTTAATCACCATCGGAGGCGACGGCACGCTGATCCGGGCGGCCAGAGATCTGGCCGGAATGAATATTCCCATATTGGGAGTGAACCGGGGCCATCTGGGCTACTTGAATCAGGTAAACCGGGACGACGCCCTGGAACCGGTGCTGTCGATGCTTTTGGAGGACCGGCATCAGGTGGAAGAACGGATGATGCTCTCCGGGGAGGCCAGGAGAGGGAGCCAGGTGCTGATGAAGGATGTGGCGCTCAACGAGATCGCCCTGATCCGAAAATCGGTTCTCAAGGCCCTTCGCTTCCAGGTGTATGTAAACGGAGAATATTTAAGCAGGTATTCGGCGGACGGAATTATTCTGTCCACGCCCACCGGCTCCACCGCCTACAATATGTCCGCAGGGGGCCCACTGGTGGCTCCGGGAGCCAGGATGATGATCATGACCCCCATCTGCTCCCATGAGCTGAATGCCAGGAGTATTGTGCTGGAGCCGGAAGACGAGGTGCGCATCGAGGTTTACGGAGACGGGCAGGTAGCGGCCTTTGACGGGGATACTTTTGTTGAGCTGGGAGAAGGGGATCAGTTGGTGATCCGCAGGTCCGCCATTGTAACCCCCATGATCCGTTTGAAGCAGATTTCCTTTATGCAGAACTTAAGCAACCATATGTCGGGAAGGATATAAGGAGGAGTCAGGGCGATGAAAGTAGAGAGACACAGTAAAATTGTGGAGCTGATCGGAAAGTATGAGATCGAGACACAGGAGGAGCTGGCAGAGAAGCTGAACGAGGCCGGCTTTAACGTAACCCAGGCAACGGTTTCCAGGGACATTAGGGAGCTGAAGCTGACCAAGATCCAATCGGAGACGGGCAGGCAGCACTATGTGGTGCTGGATGGGCCTAAAGGGGCCACGGCGGAGAAGTACATCCGGATTCTTCGGGATGGCTTTACTTCCATGGATATGGCCCAGAACATTCTGGTAATCAAGACGGTTTCCGGCATGGCTATGGCGGTGGCGGCGGCTTTGGACGCCATTCATTTTCATGAGATCGTGGGCTGCATCGCGGGGGACGATACCATTATGTGCGCCATCCGCAGTGTGGACGACACCATTATTGTGATGGAGAAGATTAAAAAGATGGTGGAAGGATAGGGGGAGGACTGCCTATGCTGTTGGAATTACATGTAAGGAATCTGGCGCTGATCGAGAAGGCGGATGTGGAATTTGGCCCCGGCTTAAATATTCTCACCGGTGAGACTGGGGCGGGAAAATCCATTATCATCGGTTCCGTTGCCCTGGCCCTGGGGGCCAAAGCTCCAAAGGACTGTATCCGCCAGGGCGCTCCCTTCGCCTATGTAGAGCTGATCTTTTCGGTGGACAGCCCCCAGAAGGAAGAGGCACTGCGGGCGCTGGAGGTATTTCCCGATGAAAACGGCCTGGTGATCCTCTCCAGAAAGATTCTGCCTGCCAGGAGCTTGGCCCGCGTGGGGGACGAGACGGTGACCGCCGCCAGGCTGCGAAAGATTACAGAGCTGCTTTTGGACATTCACGGGCAGCACGAGCATCAATCACTTCTTTATAAATCAAAGCATCTGGAAATTCTGGACGCCTATGTCAGGCCCCAAACCCAGCCATTAAAAGATCAGACCCGAAGCCAGTGGGAGCGGTGGAAGGCGGCCGAAGGGCGTCTGGCGGAGCTGTCCATGGATGAGGAGAGCCGTCTGAGAGAGCAGGATTTTCTTCAGTTTGAGATCAATGAGATCGAGGAAGCGGCGTTAAAGCCGGGGGAGGAGGAGGAACTGGCGGATCTGTACCGCCGCTTGAGCCACAGCCGGAAAATCGCGGAGAACCTGTCCCAGGCCCACCAGCTTCTGGAGGAAGCATCCCTGTCCCAGTCCATCCGCCAGGTGGACGAGGCCTGCGGCTATGACGACAGCTTAAAGGAAATCCGGGATCAGCTCTACGACGGAGAGGCCATCCTTCAGGAGGCGGACCGGGAGATCCTTAGACGGCTGGATTCCATGGATTTAGATGAGGAGCGCTTAAGAGAAACGGAGGAGCGCCTGGATTTGATCCGCTCCCTGGAGGCGAAGTACGGCGGTACGGTGGAAAAAACCTTGAAAAATCTGGAAGAAAAAAGGAAACGCCTGGAGGAGCTGGAGCATTTTGAAGAGCGGCGCAGACAGGCGGAAGCGGAATATCAGGAGGCGGAGTATAAACTTCAGTCGGCCTGCGCAGAATTATCCGCAGTAAGGACGGAAGCTTCCGGCAAGCTGGCGCAGAAGATTCGGGCTGGGCTTCTGGATTTGAATTTTCTTGATGTGGTTTTTGAAATGGAGATCGCTCGTCTGGACCATTATTCGCCCGAGGGCTGGGATGAGGCCCAATTTTTGATCTCCACCAATCCGGGGGAGACGGTAAAGCCCTTGGGGGATGTGGCTTCCGGAGGCGAGCTGTCCAGGATCATGCTGGCCATTAAGACGGTGCTGGCGGATACGGACGAGATTCCGACCCTGATTTTTGACGAAATCGATACCGGAATCAGCGGGCGCACGGCTCAAAAGGTTTCGGAAAAGCTTTCCTATATCGCTAAAACCCATCAGGTGATCTGCATTACCCATCTGCCCCAGATCGCGGCCATGGCGGACTGCCATTTCTTAATCGAAAAATCCGCGAAGGACGGAAGGACGCTGACGGTGATCCGTCCTCTGAAGCGGCAGAATCAGGTGGAGGAACTGGCCCGTCTGCTGGGCGGAGCGCAGATCACGGATGCGGTGCGTAGGAACGCCCTTGAAATGAAGGAATTGGCAGAGAGGACAAAATAAAACAGATTGAAACGCGAAGAGCGGACCATACTAAGAAAGAGGCGGCAAATAGCTTCTTTCTTTTTTGTTACACATACGGCGCAAAGAAAGGAGCGTGAAAAAACACAGGAGGAGGCAGGACATATGAAGGAAAGAGCAGGTTTGGGCAGGTGGCTGTGGAGCATTGGCTTGGTTCTGGCCACGGCGGGGGCGGCCTGGGGCTGGTATCGAATGGACCGGGCCATACCGGATCAGGTTAGCATCGTGGAGGAGGAGAAAGAGGAATTTACATTTCCCCTTCCTTTTTTTACGACCCTTTCCAGTGAGAGCAAGCAGGTGGTTTTGGGAAATGAAAGCAATATTCCGGCGGATGAGATTACCATCAGCGGAAAGCAGACCTTTTCCATGTATGGGGAGGATTTGGGCTCTTATCAAGTAGGGCTGAAGCTTTTTGGGCTGATTAAACTTAAGGATATACAAGTGGATGTGGTGGAGACGCGCTACGCCATTCCCTGCGGCGCGCCCATCGGTATTTATCTGAAATCCGACGGTATTCTTGTAATCGGCACCGGTAAACTGACAGGGGAAGGCGGAGAGGAAACAGAACCGGCCCAAGGAATTTTAAAGACAGGGGATTATATTGAGGCGTTAAACGGCAATCCCGTCCGCAGTAAGGAGGAGCTGATGGATGCGGTGGATGAAAGTCAGGGAGAAGAGGTGACCCTTTCGGTCAGGCGGGATGGTGAGCAGATCGATGTACAGATGGATCCGGTAAAGACTGAGGACGGCAGCTATAAGCTGGGCGCCTGGGTGAGGGACGATACCCAGGGGATCGGCACCGTGACTTATGTGGATTTAAACGGCAATTTCGGCGCCTTGGGCCATGGGATCAGCGATAGCGATACAGGCGGTCTGGTTCAGTCCCAGGAGGGTGGGATTTACAGCGCGGAAATCCTGGGAATTGAGAAGGGAACCCTGGGAAAGCCGGGGCTTTTGTCGGGGGTGATCTATTATGGCCCTTCCTACGACAGAGGGGAGATTTTTAGGAATACGGAGGATGGAATTTTCGGCAAGGTAAACGACAGCTTTGCCCAGGAATGCACCCTGGGGGAGGCGATTCCCGTGGCTGGTCGGCAAGAGGTAAAGCCGGGGCCCGCGAAGCTGCGCAGCAGCGTTTCGGGGGAGCTGAAGGATTATGAGATTGAGATAAAAAAAGTGGATTATAATTCCAATCACTCCAATAAAAGCATGGTGATCGAGATTACGGACCCGGAGCTGATCGCTCTGACGGGAGGGATTGTCCAGGGAATGAGCGGTTCTCCCATCATCCAGGACGGGAAGCTGGCGGGGGCGGTAACCCATGTATTTCTTCAGGACGCGAAGCGGGGATACGGAATTTTGATGGAAAATATGCTGGAGGCGGCACAATAAGTTTGTTATACTGGAGACAGGAAAAGGAAAGGGGAGAGCAATATGATTCTGCAGGGGGAGAGAGTCTGGATCGGCGGACAATTTACGAAGGCCAGGATTACGGTGGAAAATGGAATGATTACACGCATAGACCGGTATGAGAAGGATGACGCAAGAGCGGTCGACTGCAAAAGGAATCGCCTGGTTCCGGGTTTTTTAGATATCCACACCCATGGGGCTTATGGAGTGGATACCAACGATGGCGATGCAGAGGGTCTTAGCCGCTGGGCGGCAGGGATCCTTTGGGAAGGAGTGACTTCTTTTCTTCCTACGGCCGCTGTTCAGGAAAGGGAAGGGCTAAAACGGGCTCTTTCCTCCGTCGCCCAGGCGGCAAGGAAACAGGAGAAGACCGGATCTTCCGGTCGGGAAGCGCAGATTTTGGGCATTCATCTGGAAGGCCCCTGCCTGTCGCCTGATTTTGGGGGTGCGCAGGAGAAAGGGCAGATTCGTTCCCTGGCGGCGGAAGAATTTCTGCGGCTACAAGAAGCGGCGGAAGGAAAAATACGGCGTATTACACTGGCGCCGGAGGCGGATGAGGATTTTCGGCTGACGCGGCTGTGCTCTGGCAGCGGGGTGTCGGTGAGTATGGGACATTCGGGGGCAGACTATGAGCAGGTTCTTCTGGCGGCGGCAAACGGCGCTTCCTGCGTAACCCATGTGTACAACGGGATGGATCGATTTCATCACCGCAGGCCGGGGATTGTGGGGGCGGCTCTTGGAATTTCGGATCTCTATGGGGAGATCATCTGCGATGGCCTTCATTGTCATCCGGCGGCTTTGAACCTGTTTTTTCAGGCCAAGGGCAGGCATTTGGGGATTATGGTCACAGACTCCCTGTCGGTGAAGGGCTGCAAGCCGGGGGCAGAGGGAAGGCTGGGGGAACAGGCTGTGGTGCTGGGAGGGGACGGCCTGGCCAGACTGAAGGATTCCACTGTGATCGCAGGCAGCACCTTGGCGATGAATCAGGGGTTAAAGTTTCTGGTGGAGGAAGCGGGGGTGCCCTTTGACGCCGCCCTGAATTCCTGCACCTTGAATCCGGCTCGGTATCTGGGGCTGGAGAGCCGAAAGGGCCGCATCGCCGCAGGCTGCGACGGGGATCTGGTGCTTTTGGGGGAGGATTATCAGGTGCTGCGGGTTTGGAGAGGGGGAGTGGAGGGGGAAAAAGATAGATAGAGAAGAAATTCGCTGCGAAATATGCGGGCCTTAGCCCCATGCTTCGCAGCATTTTTGACGCCAATATGTTTGAAAAACTTTTCCTTACTTCCCTTTCTCTAAAATCAGCTTCTCCATCTCCTTGGCGGAATCGCAGCCGATGGCAAAAGAGGCCCAAGCTGCCAATGTATCGGAGTCCGTTTCTTCGCTGACACGCTTTAATATCTCTTCAGGCAGCTGCCACCTGGACTCTAAAAACTGAAGGAGAAGCTGGCGGGTTGATTGGATGTGCTTTTGGAGGATTTGAGCGTTCTGCTCCCGCTCGCGTTGAAGGATCTGAGCACTTTGTTCCCGTTCCAGCTGCCTTCCCTGCTCGATCAGGGACTTCTCGTGTAGTTCTTTATTGTATGTTGTTAAGATCATCTGCTTCACCTCCCCTCGGTGCTTTAGAAGAAATTCTTTCAGGATATCTGAGTCAATACAGTCTTGGATGCCTTTGTCCATTGCGGCTTTTAAGTCCAGACCACCTTTTATATATTCCCTGATTTTTGCTACAAAGAAGGAATACTCATAGAGTTTCCGGCAGGCTACCATCAATTCTTTATTATGTCCATAGTTAATGTTTAGTACCGTAGCTCTGCATTCCAGATAATACGAGCCGTCCTGTTGGATAAAGGAATCAGAAAGCCGGAGCTCTTGCTGATCCGGTTCGTTGCCCGTCCCGTTATAAAAGACAATATATCGTGGCGTTGGCAGTTTCAGCAAAGTGCTGGAATATAGATCCAGATGATGCTGCGCGATATATCCCTGATATACCATGTTGATATAGATCAGCCCGCGCAGCGGCATGTTTGGATTCCAGCTGCTTTGATGGCATTGTAGAGGTTTAAAAGCTCCTTCTTCTCCCGGAATATCATCCGAAACAGACTGTCTTTGTAATTGCGTTTTGTTCTCTTTTTTCCCATGCGCATTTCTCCCTTTCATCATACCGTATTTTTTTGTTCCTGTAAATCTCTGTCTGGAATGGTTCCGAAATTGAAGAATGGTAATAGAACCTGAAAAGACTGACAGATGCCTTGCGGCTAAAGATTACGAAATCATCATAACATGAGGCCCGAAAATGCGCAAGCAAAAATTCTGACGGCGCGTAAGCGCCGCCAGGTCAGCTAGGCATTCCACTCTTCGATTTTGCAGCTGTGTGTACGGGTTGCTTTGTCATAATTTATGCCTACCAGAAGGAGATTTCCGTGATAGTCCCTTAGGCTGTGCGCGTACTGCTTTTTATAAATCTGTGCTATGGCGCTGTCTGCGCTTTTATCCCATTTTAGCTCTACAAGAAGAGCGGGCTTTTCCGGAAAATCCTTACGGGGAAGAAATACCAGATCCGCAAAGCCCTTTCCGGTAGGAAGCTCCCGAATAATCGTATAGAAGTTCCTGGCGGCATAAAGGGCCAGAGAGATGGTGTAACTGAGCGCATTTTCATCATTATACTGCAAATGTGAGGTTTCAAAGTGAGCCTGTTCAATCGCCTTTGCTACTTGCTCGGGACGTTTTTGCCAGATTGCCATAAGGGTGTCAGAGGAATGTTTTAAAGCCTTTGAAATTTCACCCCAGTTTGATACTGAAACAGCATTGGCATACTCGTTTCTTACCTCATTATTAGGAATCCGCACCGTTTTGTGCCGGGCATCATAAGCCAGGTATCCCAGGTGAACGAGAAGAGTCAGCACATCGTCCTCCGTGCGGAAGGTATTCATATCATTGGTAAAACTGCTGGTGTTGACCGGAATGGACTCCCCGGCAATCATTGCCAGCACATCGTCCTTTAATCCATCAAAATTCAGGTCAATATACATCTGAAGAGCCTCAAAAGTTTCGGTTTGATTCCAGTAATTGCCTAGTTTTCCGAACAAGAGGCAGCTGACTACCGACCTGGGGCTGTAGATGGAAGGAGCGCCTTCCGGACCGTAGCCGTCATACCAGTTTTTTATTTCTTCCGGATTCATGTTGTAGCGGGCGCAGAGAGAGAATACCTCATCTTCCGTAAAGCCGGTAAATTCCGCCAGTGGGCCGGGAGACAGCATGGAAAATTCATCGAACATATTCAGGGCGGAGTGGGTGCCGTACTTCTTAATCGGCAGGATACCGGTCATATAAACCAGGTGGATATAGGCTTTATCCTTCAGAAGATCCCGAAGAAAATCCAGATAGCGCTCCTGAGCGTTCCGATCATTTTGATATTCCCGAAAAACGCAGTCCCATTCATCAATAATAACGACAAAGGGGGTGCGGCAGTTCTGATAAAGGTCCATCATTGTCCGCGTTAGATTCTGCCGGTTGAAGTATGAATAATCGGGATAGGCGGCCAGAAGCTCCCAGAGGACGCTCTTTTTGATTAAATCAAGCATTTCCTGCATACTGGAGGATTGGCTTAAAAATTCCTGCATATTTAAGAAAATTACATTATACTGGTTTAAATATTTTGAAAAGTGTGGGTCCCGAGCAATGGCGAGAGACGAAAAAAGCTCTCCTGAATTACAACCGCGGCTGTAGTAGGCGGCCAGCATAGCCGCAGTGATGGACTTGCCGAAACGGCGGGGACGGCTGTTGCAGATATATTTTTGCAGAGTCTGAACAACCCGGTTGGTATATCGGATCAGATTCGACTTATCTACATAAATTTCAGAATTTATGGCGGTATAAAAAAGTTCATTTCCCGGATTCAAATATACGCCCATGGCATAGCCTCCTTCCATATGCTTATCATATCAAAACCGCTCCGGAAAGAAAAGAGCTTTTGTTGTAATTCCCGCCCAAATGAAGTATACTGAAAATCAGATGGAGAAGGGAAAAGAAGTTCTGATAGGAGGAATGAGGATATGATTATTAAAAATGGACGAGTATTGGATCCGGAGAGCGGGCTGGACCAGCGGATGGATCTTCGCATCCGGGATGGAATCATTTGCGAGATGGGAAAGGAACTGGATCCGGGCTGCGATGAGGTGATCGACGGGACGGGACTGGCTGTAGGGCCGGGACTCATCGACGGCCATGTGCATTTCAGGGATCCGGGCCTGACCTATAAAGAGGATATCGACACCGGGGCTGCGGCTGCGGCAGCCGGAGGCTTTACCACCGTGATCTGCATGGCAAATACAAAGCCGCCGGTGGACACGCCCCAAACCCTGTCTTACGTGCTGGAAAAGGGGAAAAAGACCGGCATCCGGGTCATGAGCTGCGCGGCAGTTACAAAAGGAATGGAAGGCCATGAGCTGGCCGACTTAAAAGCCCTGGCGGCTGCGGGGGCCGTCGGCTTTACCGATGACGGGAAACCGATTTTAGACGAGCTTTTGGCGGTTTCGGCCATGAAGGCGGCAAAGGAGCTGGGACTTCCTTTAAGCTTTCACGAGGAAGATCCCGCCTTTATCGCCAACAACGGCATCAATGCCGGGGATGCGGCAAAGACCTTGGGGCTCGAGGGCTCCCCGGCGGTGGCTGAGGATGTGATGGTGGCCCGGGACTGTATGCTGGCCCTGTACACAGGAGCCAGGATCAATATACAGCACATCAGCTCCGCTCACGCGGTGGCCCTGGTGCGGGCCGCCAAGGCTATGGGGGCGGATGTGTGGGCGGAGGCTACGCCCCATCACTTTACCCTGACAGAGGATGCGGTTTTAAAATATGGAACTTTAGCGAAGATGAATCCGCCCCTGCGGACGAAAGAGGACCGTCAGGCGATTATTGAAGGGCTGAAAGACGGAACCATCGACATGATCGCCACGGACCACGCGCCCCACAGCAAAGAGGAAAAGTCCCGTTCTATGACCCAGGCGCCCAGCGGCATTATCGGCCTGGAGACTTCCCTGGGGCTGGGGATCACCCAGCTGGTCCGGCCGGGACATCTGACCCTTCTCCAGCTGATGGAAAAGATGAGCCTGAACACGGCAAGAATGTACGGTCTGAAGCAGGGAAGAATCGCCCCCGGAAAGCCGGCCGACCTGGTGATTTTTGACGAGCATGAGGTATGGACGCCGGTGAAATACCGCTCCAAGGCAGAAAACTCGCCTTTTACCGGCACAGAACTGACAGGAAAGGTAAAATACACCATTTGCGCAGGAAGGATCGCGTATCAGGACTGCTGAAGGCCTTTAAAGGCGCGGCCCCGGAAGATAGAAACCAGCAGGTGAACCGCCATCCCCCCGGCCAGGACACCGGCCAGATAGATCAGGTTTCCGGCGGTGATTCCTAGCTTAAGGGCAATCTGGTGAAAGACGATCTGCCCGTTGGGATAGTAGGGACTGATGTAAAACATATCCGCGTTGCCCAGGGGATGGGAGGCCACGTTGATGATGTGGGCACTCACGCAGCAGGCGGCGAATAGAGGGATGATTCGGGGAAAGCTGCGTATCTCCGGAAAGGACAGGCTGGCAAAGGCGCAGAAAAGCCCCAGGAAAATCAGCATAAAATGCCAGAAAAATCCGTGGAGGGTCAGAGTCCAGTAGGGGTGCATAAGCCCCGAAGGCTCTAAAAGGGCCATCACCCCGCCCAGCAGGCCGAAATCCTGAATAAAGGTGCAAAAAACCGGGCGCAGCCTCTGGGAGGCCAGCGGCAGCAGCAGGCACAGATACATGGGTACGCTGCATAGCTGGAAGGGAAAATACCACCAGTCGTAACAGCCATCGTTTACAATCCAATAAAGAAACAGCTGTTTGTAGAGTTCAATGACAGCCAGGAGCAGGCCACAGAAAAAGAGCAGTCTGACACAAGCCGCGGGACGGGAGCGAAAGCTTTTTCCCGCGGCTTTTGCGGCGAAAAAAGCCAGGGGAATTCCCGCCCATAGAAGAACCAGGTGGAAAGCCGAGTAGGGAGCCGGCCGCTCCATCCTCCAGGCGGTAGCCTCAAGAAGGCGGACAATGATTGATTCCATAAAAGATCACCTCGCATTACAGCACATCATAGCACATTCCTTCTTTGGGGGCAAGAATCAGAAAAGCGCGCATAAAATCCCTTCAGCCGGATACGCTAATTCTGACAAATTCCAGAGGAAAGGCGGAAGAAAAGGATGATGGGAATCATTGTGGCGCTGGTGTCAGGAGCCCTGATGAGCATTCAGGGAGTGTTTAATACAAAGGTAACGGAGCAGAGCAGTATGTGGGCGGCGGCGGGCTGGGTGCAGCTGACCGCATTTTTGACCTGCGCGGCGGTGTGGTTTTTAAGGGAGCGGGAGCCGGTGGCGGCCGTCCTTCAGGCAACGCCCAAGTATATGCTCCTTGGCGGCGTGATCGGCGCACTGATTACCTATACGGTGGTCAAAAGCATGGAAAGCCTGGGACCGGCCCAGGCGGCAATCCTGATCGTGGTATCCCAGATCGCGGTGGCTTATGGCATCGAGCTCTTTGGCCTTTTTGGGGTGGAGAAAGCTGCCTTTCAGTGGAGAAAGCTTTTAGGGGCGGCGATGGCGGTGGCGGGAATTATCATTTTCCGCAAATAACCCTTGTATTTGGAGACGGATTCCGATAGAATAGGAATATCAGGCTGAGATGGCTCCCTGGAATCAAGGAGGGGAAGCCATTGAAAATGAATCTGAAGTCGCTGAGAAAATATTCCACAGCCGTCCTGACGGCTGCGGTTTTGGCCGCAGGGGCCTGCTACAGCTGCACGCCCCAAAAGGATGGGGTTCAGGAGGCAGGACTTGAGCCGGAGTCCGATGTAGATGAGGAGCCGGAGGAGACAGAAAGCGCTCCTAAGAAGGAACGTCCGCCGGAGGAAACCCAGCCTTCTTCCCAGGCGTCCTATGTGGTCCATGTCTGCGGACAGGTGAAGGAGCCGGGAGTCTATGAGCTTGAGCCTGGAAGCCGCGTCTACCAGGCAGTGGAGATGGCGGGAGGCTTTGGGCCCGACGCCGCCAGCTGGTATCTGAACCTGGCCCAGGAGGTGGCCGACGGCATGAAGATCCAGGTTCCCACGGAGGAAGAAGCCCTAGCATGGGGAAATTCCGGAGGCAGCCTGTCAGTCGGGCAGGGACAGACGGGGACGAAGGTGAACCTGAATACGGCGGATGAAGAGCAGCTGATGACCCTTACGGGCATCGGGGAGTCCAGGGCGGCGGATATTATCCGCTACCGCCAAGAGCATGGGCCCTTTGAGCGGATCGAGGATATTATGAACGTATCCGGCATTAAAGAAGGAGCCTTTCAGAAGATTAAGGATTCGATTACGGTTTAGGATATACCTTTTCCGGCCGGAAGCTCCGGGCGTATACGGATCGCCCGGAGCCTCTGCGCGTAAACAGCCTGAGCGTATCAGATGACGGAGGCAGCCTTGGCTGCTTGATTGATAGAATAGGGGATATTATGCCGCGGGTATTAGTTGTAGATGATGAGAAATTGATTGTAAAAGGAATCCGTTTCAGCCTGGAGCAGGATGGGATGGAGGTGGACTGCGCCTACGATGGCGAGGAAGCCATCGAGCTGGCGAAAAAGACGGAGTATGATATTGTTCTGTTGGATGTGATGCTGCCAAAGTATGACGGCTATGAGGTATGCCAGGCGATCCGGGAGTTTTCCGATATGCCGATTATCATGCTGACCGCCAAGGGCGGGGATAT
>CALWQV010000017.1 GCA_944383785.1 uncultured Enterocloster sp.
GGTCAACACCGGCTTAAAAAATTCCACGGGCATCTTTTTTAAGGTGGTGGACAGCGATGACTGGGTCAATGAGGAAGCCTACAAAAAGGTGCTGGAAACCCTGCGCCGCTTTGTGTACCGGGGCGAAAATGTGGACATGCTGGTGACCAATTTCGTCTATGAAAAGCAAGGGGCCAAGCGTAAGAAGGTGATGAGCTACCACACCGCATTTCCCAAGGACTGCATTTTCGGCTGGAAGGATGTAAAATTTTTTATGAAGGGCCAGTACATCCTGATGCATTCCGTAATTTACCGCACAGAGCTCTTGCTGAATTGTGGATTGGAGCTTCCTAAGCACACCTTCTATGTGGATAATATTTTCGTTTACCAGCCTCTTCCCCATGTAAAGCGGATGTATTACCTGGATGTGAATTTCTACCGCTATTTCATCGGAAGAGAAGACCAGTCGGTGAACGAGCAGGTGATGATCGGCCGCATCGATCAGCAGTTGTTGGTAACTAAGCTGATGCTGGGCTACTACGATGTGACGAAGATCGCCAACCGGAAGCTACGCCATTATATGATTCAGTATCTGGAAATTATGATGACCATTTCATCGGTATTGGCCATCAAATCCGGGACAGAAGAGAACCTGGAAAAGAAGAAGGAGCTGTGGCAGTACCTGAAGAAGCAGAATTTTCCCTTATATCTGAAGCTGCGCACCGGATTTTTGGGCCAGGGCTGTAACCTGCCGGGAAAAGGCGGAAGGAAGCTTCTGCTGGCAGGCTACAAGATCACCCAGAAATTTTACGGCTTTAACTAAATGAAAAGACCGCCGTTCCGTATTCCAGGAATCAGCGGTCTTTTTAACGCTTTTAGCCAAGGACTTTTTCCGTAACCTTCTTGTCAGCAGTGGCCGGGCCGTAGCCGTATACGATCCAGTAAACCACATAGGCCATCACCAGGGAGCCGACTCCATCGATAACGGAGTGCTGCTTTAAAAATACGGTGGCCAGGCAGATGGCAACCATCAGGATTCCGGAGCCGCACCGCACCGCCCGGTGTTTCTTTAACAGCTCGCTCTTCATCACGGCGATGTGGACGCCGATGGAGTTGTAGACGTGGATGCTGGGAAATACGTTGGTACAGGTGTCTGTACGGTACAGCGCGGCTACAATGGCGGAGCAGATATTTTTCCCCGGGTCAATCAGGGGCCTGAAATCTGTCCCGTTGCGGAAAAAGGTGCAGATCAGCAGGCTTACGGTCATGCCGGAAAACAGGAAGGCACACAGCCGGTAGTAGTCCTCCTTGCTCTTAAACAGGAAGAACAGGATCGCGCTTCCCACATATAAAAACCACATCAGATACGGGATCACAAAATATTCGCAGAAGGGAATATAATCGTCCAGGGTCACATGCATGATGTGGTAGCCGGCTTTAACCGTCCGCTCCAGGTAGCAGAACCAGGGCAGATAGAGAAAACCGTAGGACAAAAGCCAGATATGACGGTACTTTTTAAAAAAAGAAGCTATATGATGAATCATAATCTTCACTTTCTTTCAATATAGAAGAAAAACAGTTTCATCCGGAAAAAGATAGGCAGGACAACGCAAGCTTCCAGCCCGCTTTTTTCGGATTATAACACAGTTAAAATGGAAAAACAAGGGCGCTTAGAAAAACTTAATAATTCTGTAACAGTCCTGAAACCTTTATGAAATAGGAGGCAAAGCAGCCATGATTTATACCGTAACATTGAATCCCTCTCTGGATTACGTGATCCGGGTGGAGGATTTTGAAACAGGAAAGGTAAACCGCAGCTTGGAAGAGCACATTTTTTACGGCGGAAAAGGCATCAATGTATCCGCCGTTCTGGCCCATCTTGGTCTGGAAAGCTGCGCTTTAGGGTTTGCGGCGGGCTTTACGGGGGAAGAGATCATCCGGGGAATCGCCGCTATGGGGCTTAGGGCGGAGCTGATCCGCGTGGAGAAGGGAATGTCCAGAATCAATGTGAAGCTGAAATCGGACCAGGAAACAGAGATTAACGGAACTGGGCCGGTGATTGGCGAAAAAGATCTGGAGCGGCTTTTTGAGAAGCTGGGGAAATTAACCGATGGAGATGTGCTGGTACTGTCGGGAAGCGTCCCGCCCTCAGCGGGGCCCTCGGTTTACCGGCAGATTTTACAGCAGGTTTCAGGCAGGCATGTGCTGACTGTGGTGGACGCAGAGGGAGAGCTGCTGCTTGGAACCCTCCCATTCCATCCCTTTCTGATCAAGCCAAATGTGAAGGAGCTGGAGGGGATTTTCGGATCTCCTCTGAAGGAAAACGGCCAGATTGTAGACTGCGCTAGGAAGCTTCAGGAAATGGGGGCGGAGCATGTGCTGGTGTCCATGGCCGGGGATGGAGCCTTGCTGCTGACAAAGGAGGGCGACTGCTATGAACAGAAAGCGGCTAGAGGCCAGGTGAAAAACTCCGTGGGGGCGGGGGATTCCATGGTGGCTGGTTTCCTGGCCGGATATTTGGAAAGGAGAGATTATCAGTACGCCTTAAAGCTGGGATGTGCCTGCGGGGGAGCTACCGCTTTTTCTGACGGGCTGGGGACGGGGGATGAGATTTGGAAGGTTTTGGGGAGGCTGTAAAAAATTTTGAAAAAACTATTGACAATTAGAACAATTTGAATTATACTATCCAAGCAGTCGCGATTGAGACAAGCGCGAGGCACTGGATACGGGGTCTTAGCTCAGCTGGGAGAGCATCTGCCTTACAAGCAGAGGGTCACAGGTTCGAGCCCTGTAGGCCCCATCCATTTTAATTAAATATGGCGGAATAGCTCAGTTGGCTAGAGCACACGGTTCATACCCGTGGTGTCGAGAGTTCAAATCTCCCTTCCGCTACGATCGAAAGCTCCTAAAAACAATCCCAGAGATGTGGATAGTAGGAGCTTTTGTTTTGCGAAAAAACTATAACTTGAAATTGCCCAGGCAGCCTGTTGCTTTAAATTTCAGGCTGCCTGGGCTTTCTTTATAGCACCGGCGGCTTAGGCTTTCTTAGGTTCGGGCTTTTTTGCTCCCGGCCCGTCTTCCTTCGGCTTGGCTGATCCTGGGGCTTTGGATGGGGCAGGCATTTCTCTAGGTTCCGCTTTCTCATCTTTGGCCCCAGGCCCCTTTTTCGGCTCCGCCTTGTCATCCTTAGCCCCGGGCCCTTTGCCTGGTTCCGGCTTTTCAGCAGACCCGGGGCCTGATTTGCGGCGAAATAAAATCCCAGCCCAATCACAAGAACCAAAACGCAGCCCCAGAATATGGTTTTCATCAAAAGATTCTTTTTATTTATCCAGATCGCCTCTTTTCTTCAAATCTTAGCAAGACATCCAGGAAAAAATCAGCTCAGTGACCGCTAGAGCGCCAATGGGGATCAGCCACAGGACGATTCTTAGGTGAAGCCGTACAGCTGCTAAGAAAAACAGCAGGGCGGCGGCGATCCACAAAAGGGCGCCTCCTTTGTCAGCTGAATAATTGGTCCAACAGCTCCTTCATGGCGTTCCATTCCCGGAGCCTCTGTTTAAAATAGGCTTTTCCCTTAAAAGAAATAAAATCGTAAGTTGTATTGACAATTAAACAGGATTATAATGAAAATAGCAGCAAATTTCATTTTCAAAAAGGAGGAGAAGTTCTATGAGGAAATTACTTAAGGCTTTTGGCCTTGCGGCAGGTTTGACCATTACCATGTCCGTTACCGCCTTTGCGGGCCAGTGGCGGGAAGACGCCGACGGCTGGTGGTGGCAGGAGGACGACGGCTCCTATGCCGTGAGCTCCTGGCAGTGGCTGGACGGCAATCAGGACGGAGTGGCCGAGTGCTATTATTTTGACGGAAACGGCTATATGGCGGCCAATACTACAGTAGACGGATACCAGGTCAATGGAGACGGCTGCTGGGTTGTGGACGGCCGTGTGATGACCCATCAGAGCGGACAGGCGGCCCGGGACACCCTTCAGGCGGTGCTGGCACAGAGCGAAGGCCAGACGAATATGGATGTGGGCCTGCAGATGAATATGCAGATGTCGGCCCAGGGTACTACTATTGATGTTGGAATGATGGGAGATATGAAGATCCAGAATGCGGACAGCGCCCAGATGCAGTATATTATGGATATGAACATGAATATGCTGGGTATGGATATACCGGTTACCGCATTTTACGCCGACGGCTATATGTACATGGACATGTATGGCCAGAAGATCAAGATGTCCATGGATTACCAGGAGGCTCTAGAAGCGGCCAAGTCCATGCAGATGTCCTACGGGGATGATATGTCCTATATCCAGGACGTATCGGTAGTGGACAATGAGAACGGTACCAGAACCATCTACTACGCTATGGACGGAGCCCAGATGACCAGTATGGTGCAGATGTCCCAGAACCTGATGGGAACCACAGGAGCCGCTGCAAATACTGCGTCTGCTTCGATCGGCCTCTGCAAGATGGAGGTAACCATGGACGGAGCCGGAACGATCCTTCAGCAGAGAGTGCTGATGGATATGAGCGTTGCGGTGGAAGGAACGCCGGTGGATTATACTATCTTTATGGAGATGAACACGAAGAATCCCGGCCAGCCGGTAAGCTTTACGCTGCCTTCCACGGAAGGGTATGAGGAATTAATTGGCGGTACAACAGCGGAATTGTCATAGGATTGGACAGCGGGGGCCCGGAGCATCGCAAGGCGCGATGCTCCGGGCTTTTTACCGCTCAAAAAAGCGCTCAACAGGAACATGCAGGATTTCCGACAGTCCGGCCAGCTCGATATCCGTCACAGTCCGGGAGCCGTCCTCGATCCGTGAGATGGAGCCCCGGCATATATAAACGGCCAGGGTTTCCGGCTGATTTGACAATTCCTGCTGACTCAGATTCCGTTCTTTTCGAAATTCCTTCACCTTATTTCCGGTAATATTCATCCGCTTCCCCTCAATAATACGCGGCATAGCGCAGTGTTCTCCTTTCCTTCGAGTGTCTTGTAATAGGACATCAAATAACTTTTTTTAAATGATATAGCGAAAAATGGAAACAAAACAGGAAAATATTGTTAATAACTTTTGTCAAGGAACCGTTTTTTATAGAAATTTTCTTAGCCTTTTCCCCCATTATGTGGTACAATGAAACGAGAATCGTACACAGGAGGGTTTCATGTACTATTTTATTGTGAATCCCAACGCTGGATGGGGGAAGGGCGGCAGGGTTTGGCGGGTTTTGGCCTGCTACATGGAAAAGCGACAAGTGGAATATGAAGCCTACCTTACCACGGAGAAGGGCGATGCCAGGAACATTGCCAGGAAGCTGACCGAGGGGAGAAAAGAGCCCCTTGTGATTATAGGGGTAGGCGGGGACGGGACCATGAACGAGCTGGTGGATGGGCTGGTATTCTGCGCTCCTGTGACGCTGGGATATATTCCCGCAGGCTCGGCCAATGATTTGAGGCGGGGACTGAGGCTTACCGCCAATCCTTTAAGGGGGATGAAGCGGATTTTCGCCGCCAGGCGTCACCGCACTATCGATTACGGTGTTCTCTCCTACGGGGAGCAGGCGGTGGAGCATAGACGTTTTCTGGTCAGCGCAGGAATCGGCATGGACGCGGCGGTCTGTCAGGAGATTGCGGAGAGAAGGCAGAGGGGGAAGAAGACCCCTCCGGGAGGACGCTCCCTTTCTTATATTCTGACGGGCTTAAAGCAGATTTTAAAATGCCGTCCCTGCAAGGGCTATATTATCCTGGATGGGGTGAAACGGGTGGAGTTTAACCATATCGCCTTTATTTCCTGCCAGATCCAGCCCTACGAGGGAGGCGGATTTAAGATCGCCCCGGGGGCTGACGGCAGTGATGGACGGCTGGAGATCTGCGTGGCTAGCCACGCTTCCAGGCGGAAGCTGATTTCCGTATTTTTAGAAGCCTTTCGCGGAGTGCGGCGGCAGAAAGGGATTCGCTGCTATCAGTGCGGCGAGGCGGTGATCCATACGGAGCGCCTCCTTCCGGTACATGTGGACGGTGAGTGCTGCGGCCTCCACAGCGACCTTCAGATCGCCTGTGTTCCGAGAAAGGTGAGGATTGTAGGATAGACAGAGGATGTAGATAAGGGGCGCTGCCGAAAGGAAAAACGGCGGCGGCCCTTTTCGGGACTGTGGATGCCAAACGGCTCCCGTAAAGGGGCCGGGAAAGGAGTTTTATGAGAATTGGACAGGGATATGACGTACACCGGCTGACCGAGGGCCGCCGGCTGATTTTGGGGGGCGTGGAGGTCCCTTATGAGAAGGGGCTTTTGGGCCATTCGGATGCCGATGTGCTGGTTCACGCAGTGATGGACGCCCTTTTGGGGGCCGGGGCCCTGGGGGACATCGGCCAGCATTTCCCGGATACGGATCCGGCCTATGAAGGTGTTTCCAGTATCGCTCTTTTGGAGCGGGTGGGAGATCTTCTAGAGGAGAAGGGGTATGTGGTGGAAAATATTGACGCCACTATCATTGCCCAGCGCCCTAAGCTGGCTTCCTACCGGCCTCAGATGGCAGAAAATATTGCCAGGGCACTGAAAATCGATGTAAGCCGGGTCAGCGTAAAGGCTACTACCGAGGAGGGGCTGGGATTTACCGGAACAGGGGATGGCATGGCGGCCCAGGCAATTACCCTGTTGACGGAAGCCGCCGATTACTGCTATGATAGTAAAATCACCGGTACCTCCTGCGGGCGCTGTCCGGGCTGCCCGTCAGAAGAGGAATAATGAAAGGCCGGAAGGTTAGGAGAGAGATGCCATGAAGATTTTTAATACCTTGAGCAGGCGGAAGGAGGAATTTGTTTCCCTGACGCCGGGAGAAGTAAAGATGTACGTATGCGGGCCTACGGTGTACAATCTGATTCACATTGGAAACGCCCGTCCTATGATTGTATTCGATACGGTGCGCCGCTATTTTGAGTACAAAGGGTATACGGTGCGCTATGTGTCCAATTTTACGGATGTGGACGACAAGATTATTAAGAAGGCAAATGAAGAGGGCGTGGACGCCGATACCATTTCCAAGCGTTACATTGCCGAGTGCAAGAAGGATATGGAGGGCATGAACGTGAAGCCGGCCACGGTCCATCCTCTGGCCACGGAAGAGATCGACGGCATGGAGGATATGATCGAAACCCTGATCGAGAAGAATCACGCCTATGTGGCCCAGGACGGCACGGTGTATTTCCGCACCAGCTCCTTTAAGGAGTACGGGAAGCTGTCTCACAAGAATCTGGAGGATCTGCAGTCCGGCTTCCGGGAGATTAAGGTAACCGGCGAGGAAGGCAAGGAGGATCCCAACGACTTTGTGCTGTGGAAGCCCAAGAAGGAGGGGGAACCTTACTGGGAGTCACCTTGGTGCGAAGGCCGCCCCGGCTGGCATATTGAGTGCTCTGTGATGGCGAAAAAGTACCTGGGGGACCAGATTGACATTCACGCAGGAGGCGAGGATCTGATCTTCCCCCACCATGAGAATGAGATCGCCCAGAGCGAATCGGCCAATGAGAAGCCCTTTGCCACCTACTGGATGCACAACGCCTTCTTAAATATCGACAACCGGAAGATGTCCAAGTCCCTGGGCAATTTCTTTACCGTGCGGGAGATCGGGGAGAAGTACGATCTTCAGGTGCTGCGCTTCTTTATGCTCAGCGCCCACTACCGCAGTCCCTTAAATTTCAGCGCCGAGCTGATGGAGGCTTCCAAGAACGCTCTGGAGCGCATTATCACCTGCGCAGGCCGGTTGAGGGATCTGGAGCAGAAGGCGGCAGGAGAGGCCGAAACCTGCGAAGAGCAGGGACACATGGAGGAGGCTGATGGATTCCGCAGGAAATACGAGGCCGCCATGGAGGACGATTTTAATACGGCTGACGCCATTGCCGCCATATTTGAGCTGGTGAAGCTGGCCAATTCCACGGCGGATGAGAACAGCACCAAGGCTTATGTTTCCTATTTAAAGGGGATGCTGGAGGAGCTTTGCGGCGTGCTGGGGCTGATTACACAGAAGAAGGAAGAGGCCCTGGACAGCCAGGTGGAGGAGATGATCGCCGCCAGGCAGAAGGCCCGCAAGGAGAAGAATTTTGCCCTGGCAGATCAGATCCGGGCCCAGCTGCTTGAGATGGGCATCGTGCTGGAGGACACCAGAGAGGGCGTAAAGTGGAAGAGAGTTTAAACCTGGAAGAATTTCTGCGGTACTATTATGACGCCATGGAGATGAGCACGGTGGATCCGGGAACCTACTCGCCCCTGGTGCTGGCCTATATCGGCGATGGGGTATATGAACTGATGGTCCGGGCCAAGGTGATCAACCGGGGCAGCATGCAGGTGAACAAGATGCACAAGCACAGCGCCATGCTGGTGAAGGCATCCGCCCAGGCAGAGCTGCTCCGGTCGGTGGAGAAGGAGCTGACGCCCCAGGAGCTTTCCGTTTACAGGCGGGGACGCAACGCCAAGTCCGCTACCATGGCCAAGCATGCCACCATGATCGATTACCGGACGGCCACGGGCCTGGAGGCGCTGGTTGGCTGGCTCTTTCTGACCAGGCAGTATAGGCGGCTGACGGATCTGGTCAGCATGGGCCTTAAGAGAACAGGGCGGATGCCGGAGCCAGGCGGGCAGCCGGCAAGGCGGGAAGGAGATGAAGGCAACGATGCGCTATGAAGAATTTACCATAGAGGGCCGCAACGCGGTTCTGGAAGCTTTCCGGTCGGGAAAGACCATTGATAAGCTGTTTGTGCTGGAGGGCTGCAAGGACGGGCCGGTGCAGACGATCCTGCGGGAGGCGAAGAAGCGGGATACCATTGTTAATTTTGTTCAGAGGGAGCGGCTGGATCAGATTTCCGGCACAGGAAAGCATCAGGGGGTGGTGGCTTATGCTGCCGCCTACGCCTATAGCCAGGTGGAGGATATGCTGGCCCTGGCAAGAGAGAAGGGGGAGCCGCCCTTTTTATTCCTGCTGGACGGTATTGAGGACCCCCACAACCTGGGCGCGATCATCCGCACCGCCAACCTGGCGGGAGCCCACGGGGTGATTATCCCCAAAAGGCGGGCGGCGGGGCTGACGGCCACGGTGGCCAAGACCTCCGCAGGGGCCTTAAATTATACGCCGGTGGCCAGGGTGACCAACCTGGTAGCTGTTATGGAGGAACTGAAAAAGGAAGGCCTTTGGTTTGTGTGCGCGGATATGGCGGGGGAGACGATGTACCGCCTGAACCTAAAAGGGCCCATTGGCCTGGTGATTGGAAATGAAGGGGAGGGCGTCAGCCGCCTGGTAAAGGAGCACTGCGATCTGACCGCATCCATTCCCATGAAGGGGGATATTGATTCCCTGAACGCATCGGTGGCAGCGGGCGTTCTGGCTTATGAGATTGTCCGCCAGCGGCTGAATGCATAGACCATCGTGAAATGCCGCATATTAAACCTGGAGATATGCTGCGGAAAGGAGTAAGGCATGAAGATTGACAAACGGAAAGTAGTGATTGTTGGAACTGGGATGGTGGGCATGAGCTACGCCTACTGCCTGTTAAACCAGTCGGTCTGCGACGAGCTGGTTTTGATCGATGTGAACAAGACCCGGGCTGAGGGGGAGGCCATGGACTTAAACCACGGACTTGCCTTTGCTAATTCCAGCATGCGGATCTATGCCGGCGAGTACAGCGACTGCGAGGATGCGGATATTGTGGTGATCTGCGCCGGCGTGGCCCAGAAGCCCGATGAAACCAGGCTGGATCTGTTGAAACGAAACGCGGAAGTGTTCCGCTCCATTATTGATCCCGTAACGTCCTCCGGGTTTAACGGCATTTTCCTGGTAGCCACCAACCCGGTGGATATTATGACCCGGATCACCTGCGTTCTCTCCGGCTTTAACCCCAGGAGGGTGCTGGGAAGCGGCACCACCCTGGATTCCGCCCGGCTGCGCTATCTGATCGGCGATTATCTGAAGGTGGACCCCAGAAATGTCCACGCCTACGTGATGGGCGAGCATGGAGACAGCGAGTTTGTGCCCTGGAGCCAGGCCTTGGTGTCCACCAAGTCCATTCTGGAGCTGTGCCGGGAGTCCGGCGGGCGGATCGAGGAGGCCCGGCTGGGGCAGATTGAGGAGGAGGTACGCACGGCGGCCTACAAGATTATTGAGGCCAAGAAGGCTACCTACTACGGCATCGGAATGGCTCTGACCCGGATTACCAAGGCGATTTTGGGGGATGAGCACAGCGTTTTGACGGTGTCCGCTATGCTGAGAGGGGATTTCGGCCAGAGGGATGTGTTTGTAGGCGTCCCCTGCATCATCAATCAGAACGGAATCCAGAAGGTGCTGCCTCTGTCCCTGACCGATGAAGAGTTAAAGAAGCTGGAGGATTCCTGCAATACCTTAAGAAGCAGCTTTGAGGGGATTTTCTAAGAGCGCGAACTGCCCCAAAGGGCGGCGGGCTAAGGAGTTATGTTCCGTGGCCCGCCGCCTTTTTGGCTTTTTAGCGGCCGTCGATGGCCGGGAGAATCCGCAGTCCCCCGGCGGTCCAGGTATTCCCCGCCAGATATAAGGTGTAGGCATATCCCGGCTGTAGGTTTAAGGACAGGGAAGAGAGGGGGCTGCGGGAGGAGTCGGACAGGGCGTAGAAGCTGTGGGGCCCTGGCGGGATGCTGCAGTAGGAGGAAGCGCCGCCAAAAGGGACCTGCTGCCAGAGGATTCTTCCATTCCACTGGGCCAGAGACAGGGCCTCCCCTTCCATGGCTCCGTTAAAGGCGCGGATACAGGACTGCACCCCCGCCATCAGGCGGCAGTCCAGGTCGGCCAGAGAGAACAGGCGGATGCCGCTGCGGCTGGAATCGGCCAGAACCACGGTTGCAAAACCTCCCTGGGGAATTTCCACCTGTTCCTCCAGAACAAGGACGGAAGGGTCGGAGCCGTCCAGAATCCGCAGATTCCGTTTCCCCGGGTCCCCGCAGCCGTAGCCCGTGGCGGTGAAAGGCCGGACTCCTGCCGCAAAGGGCCTGTGATCCAGGGAAATGTGGACAGGGAAAGGGAGGGCGGCGCCGTTTAGAATCCGCAGATATCCCATCTGGCCGGGGGATTTTGAGGAATGTTCCATATATTCCTCTGGAGATGGATGAAGATGAGGTTTAAGGGCTTCATAAGGTTCTGGCATGGAATCCGCCTCCTTTGCGATTGATACAGTATATGCGGGATGGGGCGGGGGAAGTCCTGCTTTCAGGGGCCGAATTAAAAAAGAAACGGTGGAAATGAAAGAAAATTTTTGCTATACTTAGGAAAGTGTACAAAAGAAACCAAGGGGAAAGAAGTTAGAAAAGAATGAAAAAGGCATTTCAATACGCGCTGGTGCGCAGCATCCCGGTTATGTTGGGGTATATTTTTTTGGGCATCGCCTTTGGGCTGGTGCTGCAGAAGGCGGGACTGGGGCCTGGCTGGGCTTTTTTGATCAGCCTGGTGGTGTACGCGGGCTCCATGCAGTTTGCCCTGGTGGGGATTCTGACCAGCGGCCTGGGCTTTGTTACCACAGCGGTGATGACGCTGTTTATTAACAGCCGCCACGCCTTTTACGGCCTGACCTTTATCGAGCGTTTCAAGAAATTCAAAAAGGCCTACCCCTATATGGTATTTTCTCTGACAGATGAAACCTACTCCCTTCTTTGCTCTATGCCAAGGCCCGAGGACTTTACGGACCGACAGTGGGACATGGCGTTCTTTTTTGTCAGCCTACTGGATCACGCATACTGGATCATTGGTTCCGTAATCGGCGCAGGCGCGGGGCAGCTGATCCCTTTTGATTCCACGGGGATTGATTTTGCCATGACAGCTCTTTTTGTGGTGATTGCCGTTGACCAGTGGAAGCATGCCAGAACCTATATGCCCGCTGTTACCGGCTTTGTCTGCGGCTTCCTTTTTTTGGCCTTGGTCCGCAGCGCGAACTTTATACTTCCGGCCCTGGCCGCCACGGTGTGCGTGCTGCTTTTAAGCCGGAAGGCCATAGAGAAACGAATGGAGGAGTGGGAACAGTGAATAGCCGTTATGTTTTGATCAGCGTAATTGTCTGCGCTTTGTGTACCCAGGTGACCCGCTGGCTGCCCTTTCTTCTGTTCGGCGGTAAGAAGGAGCTGCCGAAGCTGGTGCGCTATCTGGGAGTGGTGCTTCCGGCCGCGATTATGGCGGTGCTGGTGGTTTACTGCCTGAAAGGGATCACGCCCTTGGCATATCCTTACGGATTGCCGGAGCTTCTCAGCGTGGCCCTGGTGGTGGTTCTTCATGCCTGGAAGGGGAATACCCTTCTTAGCATCGGGGCGGGGACGGCCTGCTATATGGTTTTGGTTCAGGCGGTTTTTTAGGCTTTTTTTGGAAACGAAAAAAATTTAAAAATGTTGTTGACAAAAGGGAAACCTCATGATAATATATACAAGGTTCGCGAGAGCGGACAGAACAAAAAAGCTGCTGTGGCTCAGTCGGTAGAGCGTCGCATTGGTAGTGCGGAGGTCACGGGTCCGATTCCCGTCAGCAGCTCGTTTAAAAAGTCATGATTTTCCTTTCTGGAGGATCATGGCTTTTTTTGCGTAGTCCGGCAAACAACACAGTGGCTTTGTAAGGTCTGGAAGGGGGATTCTGGTTATGATTGATATTTACTTGAAAAATGCTGATTTTGTTAAACAAAAGGAATCGGAGGGAGAGTTTATTAGATTTAATGACCGCTTCTTTTTGCTGCACTTTATGGATCAAGTAAAGATTACGCCGGAGATGGCTTGTGTAATCAGCGAAATTGAAGGAGGAACCTATGTAGAGCCAAATATGTTCACTTCCAAGTATTATAATCATAGGGCAATCTCTGTAGAATATCTGTCAACAGGCTGCAAAACAGCGCTGAATTGCCTGGCTTTCCCTGAAAAAGTATTTTTTGCAGATGAGTGTGGTAGAAATGTGCTGAAAGTATTATTTCGCCAAAGCCAGGCGAGTATTTATTTTGACCGCGCATTTCCCTGTTTTTTTAGAGAAAGATTAACAGGACAATTCAGGCTGTTTACGGATCATTTAAATGGGAAACAATTTGATAATTATAACGATCTTTGCAGCGAGGTGAGCTAATGGCAGTTTTGATCAGAAATTATTTAAGAGTAGAAGCCGGACGCATACAATTTGATTTATATCTGAGAGAACCGATCGTTACAATTGGGGGAGACAGTTCAACAGGAAAGACGTTTTTGCTAAAATACGTCAAAGCGTGGCAAGGTGAACATAAGTTTAAGGATATTCTGGTGATTGACGATTATAACCATTTAGATGAGATGAAGCAAAAAATTAAAGGCAGCAAACAGAAGTTAATTATTATTGATTATGCAGATTCAATGCTGCCTTTAATGGATTTATGCGGTTATGACTTTATCGCCGATCAGGAAAATCAGTATTTAATATTTACACGGAGCGGCATGGAGTACGGGGCAAGGGACACAGGATTAGGAAAGTTTGTTCAGAATGACAATACAATTCGTATCAGCTATCTGATTACGCGTGGGGTAAATGCATGAAAGCGATTGTGATAGAGGGAGCCCAAGGCGCTAGTGAATATCAATTTTGGGACAAACTGGTAATTGAAAAATTTAACAGTTCTCAAGAGTCAAAATGGGGAGTTTATCCAGCTGGCGGCTGCGGTAATATCTTTCATGTGTTAGATTCATTGGCATCGCTTGCTAAAAAGGATTATATGTGTGATCATATAGAAACCGATATTTTGATTTGCTATGATACAACCGTCAATAGCAGACTTCGGGAAGACTTTTTGGCTGACTATAACGAGTGGATTACAAACCAGTTTCAGGCTGAATTAAATGGACTGGAAAGAGTTATAAGATTTCATTTGGTGAGTTATTATTGTTTTGAAGATTGCCTGCTATTATCGAATAACTTATTGCTATGGGTTTATTCTGAGAACCGCCGTAAGAAGATCGACGGCATGCTGTTAAACTCTTTGAAAGAATACAGGAATATCCATTTAGACTTTATTTCGAAAGGGATAACCGAAAAAGTCGTCTTTAGCCGGTTCCGTAAAAATTATCGAAATCTGGAAGCTTGGTTTAAAAGCAGAGGAAGCGGGGATATTACCACAGCTTCAATGGAGCAGATCGCAGGTAAGTTGCTGCTGGATTTAACATTAAATTCATATTTTCGTACAGATAAAAAGCGGCTGTCTAGATGCTGGTTATATACCTGCTACATAGACTGCAAATTAGACAAGGTATATCAGGCATATCTGGAGAGAGTTGATGATCCCGATATTAAACGGCGTTTAGAAGAGCGGGAATGCGGATTGTTTTATGCCAAATTAGATAGCCAGGAAAAAATAGAGTGTTTAATTGAAAGCTCTGCAATGTTAAGCGATATTATAAACAATAATTCCTGGCTCCTTCAATGATCCTTTAATTCCTTCCTCTTCCCCCTTTTCCATTACCGGGAAATGTGTTATGATTACGTTACGATACCCATCGCGCCTTTTCGCAAAGGCGCAAATATATAACGGAGGAAAAAGTTTATGACAGAGAAAAATACCGTGGCAGAAACGGCTGAGAAGGAAGTGGAGTCCAAAAATTTTATTGAGCTGGAGATCGACAAGGATCTGGCGGAGGGCGTTTACGACCATGTCCAGACCCGCTTCCCGCCGGAGCCAAACGGTTATCTTCATATTGGACACGCCAAGTCCATCCTGTTAAACTACGGCCTGGCGAAGAAATACGGCGGCAAGTTTAATCTGCGCTTTGACGACACCAACCCCACCAAGGAAAAGACGGAATTTGTGGAGTCGATTATTGAAGATGTGAAGTGGCTGGGAGCGGATTTTGAGGATCGTCTGTTTTTCGCCTCCAATTATTTTGAACAGATGTACGAGTGCGCCGTTCTTCTGATCAAGAAGGGTAAGGCTTATGTCTGCGACTTAAGCGCGGAAGAGATCAAGGAGTACCGGGGGGATTACAACCGTCCCGGAAAGGACAGCCCTTACCGGAACCGCAGCGTGGAGGAGAATTTAAAGCTTTTTGAAGAGATGAAGGAGGGGAAATATAAGGACGGCGAGAAGGTCTTAAGGGCCAAGATCGATATGTCCTCCCCCAACATCAATATGCGGGATCCGGTGATTTACCGGGTGGCCCACATGTCCCACCACAATACCGGGGATCAGTGGTGCATCTATCCCATGTACGATTTCGCCCACCCCATCGAGGATGCCATCGAGCATATCACCCATTCCATCTGTACCCTGGAATTTGAGGACCACCGTCCCCTTTACGACTGGGTGGTACGGGAGTGCGAGTTTGTACATCCTCCCCGCCAGATTGAGTTTGCCAAGCTGTACCTGACCAATGTGGTAACGGGCAAGCGCTATATCAAGAAGCTGGTGGAGGACGGAATTGTGGACGGCTGGGACGATCCTCGCCTGGTGTCCATCGCGGCCCTCAGAAGACGTGGCTATACGCCGGAATCCATCCGCCGTTTCGTGGAGATGGTAGGCGTTTCCAAGGCCAACAGCTCCGTGGATTACGCTATGCTGGAATACTGCATTCGGGAGGATTTGAAGCTTAAAAAGTCCCGCCTGATGGCAGTGTTAGACCCGGTAAAGCTGGTCATCGATAACTATCCCGAAGGACAGGTTGAGGAACTGGAGATCCCCAATAACCTGGAAAATCCGGAGCTTGGAAGCCGCAAGGTGCCCTTTAGCAGGGAAGTGTACATCGAGCGGGAGGATTTTATGGAGAACCCGCCCAAGAAGTATTTCCGCATGTTCCCGGGCAATGAGGTCCGCCTGATGGGGGCTTACTTTGTAAAATGTACCGGCTGTGAGAAGGATGAGAACGGCAATGTAACCGTTGTTCACGGAACCTATGACCCGGAGACAAAGAGTGGCTCCGGCTTCGAGGGGCGCAAGGTGAAGGGCACCATCCACTGGGTAGCGGTTCCCACTGCCAAGCAGGTGGAGGTTCGCCTGTACGAGAACATTGTGGACGAGGAAAAGGGCAAGCTGAACGAGGATGGGACCCTGAATTTAAATCCCAATTCCTTGCGGGTGTTAAAGAACTGCTATGTGGAGCCTATGCTTGCGGAGGCGAAGGCCTACGACAGCTTCCAGTTTATGAGAAACGGCTATTTCTGCGCGGACTGCAAGGACAGCAGGGAGGGAAGCCCGGTGTTTAACCGGATCGTTTCCTTAAAGAGCTCCTTCAAGCTGCCTAAATAGAAGAAATTGAGATGGAACTGATGATCCCCCTTGATGGCCGCAGTCCGCAGCCATTGTATGAACAGATTTACCAATATATAAAGGATGAGATCCGCTCCGGGAAACGCAGGGCAGGCGAACGCCTGCCCTCTACCCGGATGCTGGCGAATCATCTGAAGATCAGCCGCTGCACCACTCAGATGGCCTATGAGCAGCTTTTGTCGGAGGGCTATATTGAGTCGGTTCCCTGCAAGGGGTATTTTATCGCGGGGATTGAGGAGCTGGTGGGCCTAGATCAAGAGCCGGCCCCGGGAGCGGTATTTTCCAGAGAAGAGGAAAAGGAAGACTGCCAGGTGGATTTCTCCTTAAGAGGGCTGGACCTGGAGCGCTTTCCCTTTAATACCTGGCGAAAAATTACGAAAAATACACTGGTGGACGACAATAAAGAGATGTTTGCCGCAGGGGATCCCCAGGGGGAGTACGGGCTTCGGGAGGCGGTGGGGAATTATCTCCACAGCGCCAGAGGCGTCCATGTAAGGCCAGAACAGATTGTAATCGGCGCGGGAAGCGAATATCTCTGGCTTTTGCTGGCTCAGATTTTGGGAAGAAACCGTTGTATTGCCATGGAGAATACTACCTACCGGCAGGCCTTCCGCGTTTTTTCCGGCGTGGGGATGCGGGTTGAGCCCATTTCCATGGACGCAAACGGCATGAGCGCCCTGGAGCTGGAGAAAAGCGGAGCGGATATCGCCTATGTGATGCCCGCCCACCAGTTTCCCACCGGGATTGTGATGCCGGTGAAGCGGCGTCAGGAGCTTTTGGCGTGGGCCGGGGCAGGCCAGGAGCGGTATTTGATTGAGGACGACTATGACAGCGAATTCCGCTATAAAGGAAAGCCGATCCCGTCCCTTCAGGGGATGGATCCGGCGGGAAAGGTGATCTATATCGGCACCTTTTCCAAATCCATCGCCCCTGCCATCCGGGTAGGCTATCTGGTGCTTCCGGAGAAGCTGCTGGCGGTTTATCGGGAGAAGGCGGGATTTTACGCCTCCACGGTGTCTCGCATTGATCAGAATATTCTCTATCAGTTTATGGTCCAGGGCCATTATGAGCGCCATCTAAACCGCATGCGGGCGATTTATAAGGCAAAGCACGATGCGCTTTTGGAGGGACTAAAAAGTCTGGAGAGCCAGTTTGAAATCAGAGGAGAAAACGCCGGGCTCCATGTGGTACTGACCCACAAAGGGGGCCGGGCTGAGGAAGAGCTGGTGGAGCAGGCAAAAAGGATGGGAGTAAGGGTTTATGGTATTTCCAGATCCTTAATCCGGCCTGAGCCGGGCAGATTTACCTCCACTGTGCTGCTGGGATACGGAAGATTGTCCCCGGATGAAATCCGGAAGGGGACGAAGCTGTTGGAGCAGGCGTGGCTGTAACATAGAGTGAGGGAAATGCCCATGGCAAATTGGTTCGGTAAAGGAAAAAAAGCGGCTGCGGCAGTCTTTCTGTCGCTGGGGGTGGCCCTGGCGGCTTTTTGTGGCCGAGGGCCTTCCGATGGGGAAGGAAGGGAAAGCACGGCGGTCCCGCAGGAAACAGAACAGCAGTCCGGGGAAGCTTCGGAGAAACCGCAGCTGAAGCCGGAGGAAGAGCGGGCCATGAAGGAGCTTTACCAGGCTCTGGAATCGGAGGGGCTGGAGGCGGGAGCACGGATCCTGATTGAAAAAGAGGAGATTTTTGCCTCGCTGTTTTATGAAACCCTGGAAGGAAAGAGACGGCTTTTTAACGGTGAGAGCTTTGCCGCCGGAACCGAAGGGGAGGGGATGGTTTTAACCAGCTCCGCCACGGTATTTAAAGGTACATTCGGCCCGGAAGGGCCTGAGGGAAACGGACTGGCCCTTCAGGCATTTTTGCTGGAGAAGCCCCGCTATGATTACAGCGTGGGAGTCTGGGAGCGGGGGAAGATGAACGGGCCTGGAGAGACGGGATATTGCTACTATGAGGGCGCTCCCGAAGGGGAGCCGGAAGAGGTGACGCGGGAGGGAACCTTTAGGGATGACCGGATGGAGGGGGAGGTTTTGTATACCACCGTCAGCCCGGAGGAGGGATGGACCTCCTGGGAGATTCGGACAGAAGGGGGAAGGGTGATCCTGGATGAGCGCTGGCTGCCGGATGAGGCCGGGGGCTTGTATCATCTGCCCTCTCTGCGGGATGAAGGGAAGGTCTACGCTATAAGCCCTGAGGAAGCAGAATCCCCATCCTGGGGCAATCTGCTGATCTGGGGAGAAGAAACGGAATGAAAAACGGCAGCCGCTCAGGTACTCCTGGCGGCTGCCGCAGTATTATACAACGGAATCTTCCTCAATGGTGGCTGTCTCTTTCGGCTGTTCCTCCGCCGGCTCTTCCTGAGCGGGAACGTGCTCGCTTAAATCCACCGCATCCGCCGAAAGCTCCACCGGCTCCCCTTCGGTGCGGGCGTAATCGTACAGCTCATCCTCGTCTACATAGTCGTCGTCCAGAAATTCCGGCTCCTCGGGAGCGTCTGCTTCCTCTGCCTGGGCGTCCTTTCGGGCCTCATCCATCTCAGCCTTCTTATTCTTGACTGCGGAGATCGCCATATGGGCCGTATCCACGGCGGCGGAAACCGCATCGTGGGCCGTATCGCTGAGAATCACCCCGGCGTCCTTTAAAACGTTCCGGGTGGCTTCCGCCATATCCTTGGCCGCTACCTTAAATTCGTCCTTGCTGGCGTGAAGGGCGATGTAGCTGCGGTCCATCTGACGGGCCTGTGCCGGCGCCTCGTCTTCTTCGCCATCTTCCGGTTTGTCCTCGTCCTCGAATTCATGAAAATCCTTTTCCAGTTCGCTGTGGAAGATCTTATATCGAAGCGCGTAAGAAATACCTGCCGCTGCGGCTCCTGCTACCGCAGCGAAAGCGATGAATTTCCCAAAACCTTTTTTTGCCATAAAAATACCCCTTTCAATATTCTCGTTGTTATCATTGTAATACGAAACGGTGAAAAAGAAAAGCGAAAAAAATAAAATAACCGTAAAATTAAAAGAAAATTAGCACTCAATACTTGACACTGCTAACAACTGGTGATATAACATTACTTGTGAGCAGACGAAAGAATAAAACCTGCAAGAAAAGTAAAGAAGAAATAGATTACAAGGAGGAATTTGTTATGAAGTTAGTACCGCTGTTTGACAAGGTTGTTTTAAAACAGTTAGTGGCAGAGGAGACGACAAAATCCGGAATCGTGCTTCCCGGCGCGGCTAAGGAGAAGCCCCAGCAGGCGGAAGTGATCGCGGTAGGCCCCGGCGGCGTAGTGGACGGCAAGGAGGTTACCATGCAGGTAAAGGCCGGCGACAAGGTAATCTACTCCAAGTACTCCGGCACAGAGGTGGAGATCGAGGACGAGAAGTACGTGATCGTAAAGCAGAGCGATATTCTGGCGGTTGTGGAGTAAGGAACTTTTACTGAAATAATGCAGTTGGCATAAAAATTTTGGAGGTTGATGAATCATGGCAAAGAAGATTAAATATGGCGTAGAAGCCCGTAAGGCACTGGAGTCCGGCGTAAATCAGCTGGCGGATACCGTCCGCGTAACCTTAGGACCGAAAGGAAGAAACGTTGTCCTGGATAAGTCCTTTGGAGCTCCCTTAATCACCAACGACGGCGTAACCATCGCTAAGGAGATCGAGCTGGAGGATCCCTTTGAGAACATGGGCGCGCAGCTGATCAAGGAAGTTGCTTCCAAGACCAACGACGTGGCAGGCGACGGAACCACCACCGCTACCGTTCTGGCTCAGGCGATGGTAAACGAGGGCATGAAGAACCTGGCCGCAGGCGCGAACCCCATTATCCTGAGAAAGGGTATGAAGAAGGCTACCGATGCTGCTGTTGAGGCCATCAAGGAGATGAGCGAGCCCGTAGGCGGCAAGGCTCAGATCGCGAGAGTTGCGGCGATCTCCGCTTCCGACGATGAGGTTGGCGAGATGGTTGCGGACGCTATGGAAAAGGTTTCCAAGGATGGCGTGATCACCATTGAGGAGTCCAAGACCATGAAGACCGAGCTGGATCTGGTAGAAGGAATGCAGTTCGACAGAGGATATATTTCCGCTTACATGTGTACCGATATGGATAAGATGGAAGCGAACCTGGAGGATCCCTACATCCTGATTACCGATAAGAAGCTTTCCAATATCCAGGAGATCCTGCCCCTGCTGGAGCAGATCGTTAAGACCGGCGCAAGACTGTTAATCATCGCTGAGGATGTTGAGGGCGAGGCCCTGACCACCCTGATTGTGAATAAGCTGAGAGGAACCTTCAACGTAGTTGCGGTTAAGGCTCCCGGCTACGGCGACAGAAGAAAAGAGATGCTGCAGGATATCGCGATCCTGACTGGCGGCACCGTGATTTCTGAGGAAGTGGGCCTGGATCTGAAGGACGCTACCATGGATCAGCTGGGACGGGCGAAGTCCGTTAAGGTTCAGAAGGAGAACACCATCATCGTGGATGGCCTGGGCGATAAGGATCAGATCGCCGCAAGAGTTGCCCAGATCCGCAAGCAGATCGGCGAGACCACCTCTGATTTCGACCGTGAGAAGCTGCAGGAGCGTCTGGCGAAGCTGGCCGGCGGCGTAGCGGTGATCCGCGTAGGCGCTGCTACCGAGACTGAGATGAAGGAAGCCAAGCTGCGCATGGAGGACGCTTTAAACGCCACCAGAGCGGCTGTGGAAGAGGGCATCATCGCCGGAGGCGGCTCCGCTTATATCCATGCGGCTCAGAAGATTTCCGGAATCATCGATACCCTGGAGGACGGCGATGAGAAGACCGGCGCCCGCCTGATCTTAAAGGCTCTGGAAGCTCCGCTGTACCACATTGCTTCCAACGCTGGCCTGGAAGGCTCCGTTATCGTAAATAAGGTAAAAGAGTCTCCCGTAGGCACCGGATTTGACGCTTACAAGGAAGAGTACGTTGACATGGTAAAGGCCGGAATCCTGGATCCCGCAAAGGTTACCAGAAGCGCCCTGCAGAATGCTACCAGCGTAGCTTCCACCCTGTTGACAACCGAGTCCGTAGTTGCTAATATTAAAGAGCCGGCTCCCGCCGCAGCAGGCGCGCCGGACATGGGCGGAATGTACTAATTTGAAACGACTTAAGGGAAGGCCGGGGATAGTCCGGCCCCCATTTAAAAGGCCCGGGAGCTGTTGCTCTCCGGGCCTTTTCATAACAGACGGCTGAAAATCCGGTCATGGCGCCCGGAAAGAAGGAGGACGAAGGATGAACGAAGATGCATATGCGGAGTGGCTGGTAAAGCGCAAGGATCCCCCCTATGCCATACCGGTTAAGGTGCTGATGGTTGTGATTTTGGCGGTGTCGGTTTTTCTGGCCCTGGCCACATTGCCGGGGATTCTGCTGGCTGTAGCCGCCGCTGTGGCCGCTTACCTAGTTTTTACGAATCTCAGCGTGGAGTTTGAGTATCTGTTTGTGGAGGGAGATCTGTCCATTGACCGGATCCTGGCAAAGACCAGACGGAAAAAGGTGATGGAGTGCAAGAAGGACGAGATCCAGATTGTAGCGCCTTCGGATTCCTACCTTTTGAAGGATCATGAAAAAAGCGGTATGAAGGTTTACGACTGTTCATCCAAAACCGGGGCAAAAACCTACAGCCTGATCTACCAGCAGGGCGCGGACTGCGTGAAGGTGATTTTTGAGCCCAATGACCGGATGCTGCGCTCCATGAGAAGCTATATTCCCGGCAAGCTGGTTAGGGGAGACTCATAAGGAAAATCGAAAAGGTCTATTAGCAAATACAATGAATGATTCCCATGGAACCCTTTGACAAGCTGTGGAAAATTTGCTAGTATTAAATACTAACAAAAGTCAATCAGCAAAGAGAGGAGTTTTCCATGGGAAAAATTATCGGTGAAGGAATTACATTTGACGATGTGCTTCTGGTGCCTTCCTATTCGGAGGTTATTCCAAACCAGATTGATCTGCGGACGGAGCTTACCAAGACCATCAAGCTTAATATCCCCCTGATGAGTGCTGGAATGGATACGGTGACAGAGCACCGCATGGCCATCGCTATGGCCAGGCAGGGCGGAATCGGCATCATCCATAAGAATATGTCCATTGAGGCCCAGGCAGAAGAAGTAGACCGTGTCAAGCGTTCGGAGAACGGCGTGATTACGGATCCTTTTTACCTTTCCCCGGAACACACCTTAAAGGATGCCAATGAGCTGATGGCAAAGTACCGGATCTCCGGCGTGCCCATTACCCAGGGGCGCAGGCTGGTGGGAATCATCACCAACCGGGATCTGAAATTTGAAGAGGATTTTACCCGTCCCATCAAGGAGTGCATGACTTCCGAGCATCTGGTAACCGCCAAGGAGGGCGTGACCTTAAAGGACGCTAAGGCCATACTGGCTAAGGCTAAGGTTGAGAAGCTTCCCATTGTGGACGATGATTTCAATTTGAAGGGCCTGATTACCATCAAGGACATTGAAAAGCAGATTAAGTATCCCCTGTCCGCAAAGGACGAGCAGGGACGGCTGCTCTGCGGCGCTGCGGTGGGTATCACGGCAAATGTGCTGGAGCGGGTTGCGGCCCTGGTAAATGCTAAGGTGGACGTGGTTGTGCTGGATTCGGCCCACGGACATTCCGCCAATGTGATCCGCTGCGTGAAGATGATTAAGGAGGCTTACCCGAATCTGCCGGTGATTGCGGGCAACGTAGCCACGGGAGAGGCCACCAGGGCCCTGATCGAGGCTGGGGCGGATGCGGTAAAGGTAGGAATCGGTCCCGGCTCCATCTGTACCACCCGTGTGGTGGCGGGAATCGGCGTGCCCCAGATTAGCGCTGTGATGGACTGCTACGCGGTGGCGAAGGAGTACGGGGTTCCCATTATCGCTGACGGTGGAATCAAGTATTCCGGCGATCTGACGAAGGCCATCGCCGCCGGCGGCAGCGTGTGTATGATGGGAAGCATCTTCGCAGGCTGCGATGAGAGTCCGGGCACCTTTGAGCTGTACCAGGGACGCAAGTACAAGGTTTACCGTGGCATGGGCTCCATTGCCGCTATGGAAAACGGAAGCAAGGACCGGTACTTCCAGAATGACGCCAAGAAGCTGGTGCCGGAAGGCGTGGAAGGCCGAGTGGCTTATAAGGGCATGGTGGAGGATACGGTATTCCAGCTGTTAGGCGGATTAAGAGCCGGCATGGGTTACTGCGGGGCTAAGGACATTCCGACTCTTCAGGAGACGGGGCGTTTTATGAAGATTTCCGCAGCATCCTTAAAGGAGAGCCATCCCCACGATATCCATATTACAAAGGAAGCGCCCAACTATTCGGTCGACGAATAAGTTTCAGGCGATGAAACATTCAGAATGACAGGGAGAGTCCGGCACTGCCGGGCTCTTTTTTACAAGGAGGTAAGAATGAGAAATCTCACAACGCTTTGCTACATTGAGCAGGATGGAAAATATCTGATGCTCCACCGCATCAAAAAGAAGAATGACGTAAACCAACACAAGTGGATCGGGGTAGGAGGACATTTTGAAGAGGGGGAAAGCCCGGAAGAGTGCCTGCTGCGGGAGGTAAAGGAGGAGACGGGGCTGACCCTCCTTTCCTGGCGTTTCCGCGGGCTGATTACCTTCCAGTCCCAGGGGTGGGGAACGGAGTATATGTGTCTTTACACAGCGGACCGATACGAAGGGGTTCCCACTGCCTGCAATGAGGGGACTCTGGAATGGGTTCCCAAGGATGAGGTACTGAATCTGAATATCTGGGAAGGGGATAAGATATTCTTTCGGCTTTTAAATGAGGATGCAACCTTTTTCTCCATGAAATTGAGCTATGAGGGGGACCGGTTGGTCTTTGCCAGCCTGGATGGAAAGGAATTGGAGCTTCTGGATGTAGTGGATGAGGCTGGAAATCCTACCGGCGTGGCCAGAGAACGGGCGCTGGTACACCAAAACGGAGACTGGCACCGAACCTGCCACATCTGGGCGGCGCGAAAGGATGAAGAAGGGGCGTGGGAGGTACTGCTGCAAAAACGCAGTCTTTCCAAGGAGACCTATCCGGGCTGCTACGACTGTTCCGCCGCAGGCCATGTGAAGGCAGGAGGAACTTGCTTAGATGGAGCGGTCCGGGAGATTAAGGAGGAGCTGGGCATTTATGTAAAACCGGAGGAACTGGAGCCTTTCGGTGAAATCCGGGAGGACAGCGAACATGAATTTCATGGAAACAGGCTGTTGGAACGGGAATTGATTACCGTCTATCTGTATCCGGTTTGGGGCCCGCTGCCTGAAATAAGCCTTCAGAAAGAGGAAGTGGAGAGTGTTTGCTGGATGAAGCTGGATCAATGCTTTTCCCTTGTCCGCAGCGGGGAACTTCCCAACTGCCTGGATTTGCGGGAGCTGGAGGCGCTGAAAAACTTTCTGGATGCAAAATCGTAAGGTTATTGTCAGAAAATACTTTAGTCTCACCCGAGAAAAGTATGCTATAATATGAACACGATTAAGATTCAGGAGAAAGTATGATGGAGAAAAAACGAGCGATCCGCACATTGGCAGCGCTGGGGCTGTCTGTTGTGCTTGGGGTAGGTTCGGTGAGTCCGGCATGGGCGGATTCATCGGTGGTGATCATACCCATTGAAGAAGGAGCCATGGCCCAGACCTCCCAGGGAGAACCTGGAGATGGGATAGCAGCCCAGGACGGCCCTGGAGCAGAGTCTTCCGGGCCAGGACAGGAAACGACAGCTGAAACAACGCCGGCCGCTCAGGAGACGCAAGGCCCTTCCCAGGCGGATGAGTCGATCCCGCAGCCCCAGATAGCGGCCCAGGGGGCAGCCCTTTATAACGCTACTACAGGACAGTTCCTTTATACGAAGAACGAGGATACCCAGTATTATCCCGCCAGCATCACCAAGCTGATGACGGCGCTTTTGGTGGCGGAAAACTGCGATTTGAACGAGACGGTTACCTTTTCGGCCACAGCCACTACGAATCTGGAGGCAGGGGCCGTTTCCCTGAATCTGACCGAGGGGGATCAACTGACGGTGGAGCAGTGCCTTTACGGCCTGCTGCTGAAATCCGCCAACGAGATCGGAAACGCTCTGGCGGAGCATGTGGCGGGGAGCAATCAGGCCTTTGCCGAGATGATGAATGCGAAAGCCGCTTCCCTGGGCTGCACCAACACTCACTTTACAAATCCCCATGGGCTTAATGACCCCAACCATTATACCACTGCCCACGATATGGCGCTGATCGGACAGGCGGCCTTAGCCAACGATACGGTGCGCAAGGTGGCTTCCACCTTGAACTATGAGTTCCCGGCAACGAAAAAGAGCGGGGCCAGGACACTTACCATGGGACACAAGATGTTAAATCCCAATGATTCCAGATACTATCCGGGCATCATCGGCGGAAAAACCGGCTACACCTCAAAAGCCGGAAATACGCTGGTAACGGTGGTGGAGCAGAATGGGACGCGGCTGGTGGCGGTGATCATGAAGAGCAGTTCCACCCATTATACGGATACGAAGGCCCTTTTGGATTACGGATTTCAGGTGGCGGCAAAATAGATGACAATATTTTAGGGTATCGCTCGCAACAGAGCAATACCCTTTTTATATGCTATTTCTTCTTACTATTTTTCCCTTTTTTCGACTTGCCGCCTTTCTTATCCTTGCCCTTGGAGGATTTCCTGGCGGCTTTTTTTTCGGAAGAGATTTTGGAAGGCTCCGGGGCGGGGGATTCCGAAGAAAGGTTAGCTTCGGGATCCGGGACATTCTCCAGCGTTTCGGCGGAAAGGGCGGGCGGCGTTTCCGCCTCTTCCCTTTCATCCGGGATATATTCCGCGATATCTTCCAGCCTGCACTCCAGAATTGAGCACAGCGTCTCTAGGGTGTGGGTGGATACGTGCATATTTTTCTTTAAGCGTCCGATCTGGCCGGCGCTGAAGCCATAGCCTTTAATCAGACGGTACTGCGTGATTCCTTTTTCCTTCATAGTATCCCATAATCGGTCGTATCGTATCATCTTCCAATCACCTCACGGGGTTTAATGTGTTGCCAAGTGCTCATAGTATGCTCTGCATAACTCGCACTAGGCTCGTGCGGGACCTTGCCAAGTGCTCATAGTATGCTCTGCATAACTCGCACTAGGCTCGTGCAGGACCTTGCCAAGTGCTCATAGTATACCATATGCGGCGATGGGGAGCAACCGTATTCTTTTCAGATGCATAAGCCTTCCGTTCTCCGGAAATAGTAGTTCTGTAAAAACTTATTTCAGGAGGTAGACAGCATGACCGATTTTCGTACAAGCGAGACGGCTAAGAATTTGATGCGGGCTTTTGCGGGGGAGAGCCAGGCCAGAAACCGCTATACCTTTGCAGCGGGGCTGGCCAGGGAGCAGAAGCTGCCCTCGGTGGAGGCGATTTTTCTTTTTACGGCTTCCCAGGAGAAGGAGCACGGGGAAATTTTTTATCAGTATCTGTCCCCCATGGATGGGGAAACCATTGTGATTGACGGGGGATTTCCGGTGGATTTAGAGCAGAATACCCTGGCGCAGTTAAAGGCGGCGGTTCACAATGAATTTGAGGAACACGACCAGGTATACAAAAGCTTTGAAGAAATTGCCAGGAGAGAGGGGTTTGACGCCATTGCCAATTCCTTTTGCATGATCGGACAGATCGAGCAGACCCACGGGGAGCGGTTTAAATACCTGGCGGATCTGCTGGAAGAGGGGAAGCTTTACCGCTCGGATGTGAAGACCGGATGGGTATGCTTAAACTGCGGCCATATTCATTACGGGACGGAGGCCCCGCAGAAATGCCCGGTGTGCAGCCATGATCAGGGGTGGTTTATCCGCATGGAGCTGGCTCCCTGGCATCTGGGCAGTTAGTTTTCATTGCAAAAATTTTGATTTACGGTATAATGGTACAAGAGCCGGGAAATGCGCGTCTTAAGGGCGGTTTCCCGCAATACGGATAGAAAGGTTTTCGGAATATGTGCCATACCGTAAAAGCAGTGATATTCGACCAGGACGGGCTGATGTTTGACACGGAACGCCTGGCGGTTCAGGCGTGGAACCAGGTGGGAAAAAAGTACGGCATTCATGCGGAGGTCGGCTTTTTTGACTATTTAAAGGGTGGGAACAGGGCCAATACCATAGCGGTCATGAAGGCCGCCTATGGGGAGGACTTTCCCTGCGAAGCGTTTTTAAAAGAGAAGCGGGAGTATTCTTATAGACAGATTGAGCGGGAGGGCGTCCCGGTTAAGAAGGGGTTAAAGGAGCTTCTGGTTTACCTGAAAGGCCACGGCTGCAAGACGGCTGTGGCCACGGCCAGCAGCGAGAGCTGGACCCAGAGGAATGTAAAGGAGGCCGGAATTGACGGGCTTTTTGACCGTTATGTCTACGGGGAGATGGTGACCCACGCCAAGCCAGATCCGGAGATTTTTCTTCTGGCGTCCAAGATGCTGGGGGAGAAGCCGGGGGAGTGCATGGTTTTGGAGGACAGCTTTAACGGCCTGGAGGCGGCCCTGGCCGGAGGATTTCTGGCGGTGATGGTGCCGGATCTGAGCTTTCCCGGACCGGAGCTTAAGAAGCGTCTGACGGCGGAGTGCGGCAGCCTTTTAGAGGTCATCGACCTGTTTGAGCAGGGATTTTTCCGGTTTGGATAGGCCGGCGCAAGGAGTGAAGCCATGAGTATATTGGATGTGTGCCGGAAGAGATGGAGATTTTTGGCCGCGGCCGCCGCCGGGACCGCGGCGGTTTGTCTGCTCCGTTCTGAAGTTGAGAGGAAAACTTTGTCGGTGGAGGAGTTTCACATCTCTTCGCCCAAGATCCGGGGGAAGCGGACATTGGTTTTTCTCTCGGATCTCCATGACAACTGTTTTGGACCTGGAAATGAGGACTTGCTTAAGGCCATCGAAAAGGCCCGCCCCGACGGAATCCTCATAGGCGGGGATACGATGGTGGCCAAGGGCACGGGGGATATCCGGCGCGCCCTTTCACTTGTGAGGCGTCTGGCCGCCCGCTGGCCGGTTTACTGCGGGAACGGGAATCACGAAAGCCGTATGCGGTGGGAGCGGGAAACCTACGGGCGGCGCTACGAGGCTTATAAAAACCAGCTTCAGGCCTGGGGCGTTCATTATCTGGAAAACGATACGGCTTTTTTGGGGGAAGACATCGCCGTAACCGGGGCGGATCTGCAGCAGCGGTTTTACCGGAAGGCTTTTTTTCGCAGGCCGGAGCCCATGGGGCCGGATTACCTGGCCCGCCGGGTGGGGGACGCGGATGAAAAGCGCTTTCAGATTCTGCTGCTTCATTCCCCCATGTACTTTGAAAACTGCGCCCGATGGGGGGCGGATTTGACCCTGTGCGGCCATTTTCACGGAGGGACCATACGGCTGCCTCTTTTAGGCGGGGTGATGACGCCCCAGTATCAGTTTTTTCTGCCCTGGTGCGCCGGGGCGTTTGAGCGGGATGGAAAGCGCATGATCGTAAGCCGGGGGCTGGGAACCCACTCCATCAATATCCGGCTGAACAACCTGCCCCAGCTGGTGGTGATCCGTTTAAGGGGCGCGGATGAAAGAGGAAGATAATGGAACAGATTTCCTACAAACTGGAGCATTTTGAGGGGCCATTGGACCTGCTGCTTCATTTGATTGAAAAGAATAAGGTCAACATCTACGATATTCCCATTGCCCAGATCACCAATCAGTATCTGGAGTATGTGCGGAATATGGAGCGGGAGGATTTGAACCTGGTCAGCGACTTTCTGGTGATGGCGGCCACCCTTTTGGATATTAAGGCGAAGATGCTTTTGCCAAAGGAGGTGGACGAGGAGGGAGAGGAGATCGATCCCAGGGCGGAGCTGGTGCGGCGCTTGCTGGAGTACAAGGCCTTCCGCCTCATGGGCCAGGAGCTGGCAAGGCGGGAGGACGGTGCGGACCGGCTTTTGTACAAGGAGCCCACTCTGCCGCCTGAGGTAGCCCGCTACAGCCCGCCGGTGGATTTGGACCAGCTGCTGGACGGACTTACCCTGGCGAAGCTGCAGCGGATCTTTGAGCAGGTGATGAAGCGCAGGGAGGACAAGATTGACCCCATCCGCAGCCAGTTCGGCACCATCCGCCGGGAGCCGGTGAGCCTGGAGGAGAAGGTGGCCGGTGTGCTGCGGTATGCCAGGAAAAGGCGGAGGTTCAGCTTTTTCCAGCTGCTGGACGGCCAGCGGGATAAGCTGGAGGTGGTTGTAACCTTTCTGGCGGTGCTGGAGCTGATGAAAATCGGAAAGATCGGACTGAGCCAGGAGGAGATTTTCGGGGATATGGATATTGAGCTGCTGGAGCAGGAGGGGCAAGAGGAAGAGCTGGATCTGAGTGATCTGGCGGAGCTTGCCACCTAGAGATCTGCCGGAAGGATACATATGGGTGAGGAAGAAAATCAGATGGAAGAAGAGAGGATGAGCCCCATTCCCCAGGAGCAGTCTCCTGTGGAGGATGAGAGGGAGCAGGAAGCGGTGCTGGAAGCCGTTTTGTTTACCATGGGGCGCTCGGTGGAGCTGTCCCAGCTGGGGGCGGCCATCGGCCAGAGCCGGGAGACTGCCGCCAAGGCCATGGAGCGGTTAAAAAAGCGCTATGAGGAAAATGAAGCCTGCGGCATGCAGATTATACAGCTGGAGGGCAGCTATCAGATGTGTACCAAGGCGCGGTACTACGAAAACCTGATCCGGGTGGCCGCGGCCCCTAAGAAGCAGGTTTTGACGGAGGTGATGCTGGAAACCTTGTCCATCATTGCCTATAAGCAGCCTGTGACAAAGATGGAAATCGAAAAGATCCGGGGGGTGAAGTCAGACCACGCTGTTAACCGGCTGATCGAGTATAATCTGGTGTATGAGGCGGGGCGTCTGGACGCGCCCGGACGGCCCGCGCTGTTTGCCACCACGGAGGAATTTCTGCGCCGGTTTGGAGTGGGATCTACGGAGGATCTGCCCACCATGAATCCGGAGCAGGAGGAGGAGATCAAGGCGGAGGTGGAGGAAGAGCTTCAGCTGAATCCGGAGGAGTTAGACAGTCTGGCGAAAGAAGGAGAGAGGCAGGAGGCCGAAGCCTCTGGGGAAGGAGAACCTCAAGATGATTAAGACGAATGTGATGCGCCTTTTAGACGCGGCGGGCATTTCCTACGAGACGGGAACCTACGAGGTAGATGAGAACGACCTGTCCGGAAGCCATGCGGCGGACTTGATGGGGGTGGATCATGACACCATGTACAAGACCCTGGTGCTAAAGGGGGAGAAATGCGGCCATCTGGTGTGCTGCATCCCGGTGGACGAGGAGCTGGATCTTAAAAAGGCGGCCCGGGCGGCAGGGGAGAAAAAGGTGGAGATGATTCATGTAAAGGAGATGCTGGGGATCACCGGCTACATACGGGGCGGCTGTTCCCCCATCGGCATGAAGAAAAAGTTTCCTACTTATATAGAAGAAACAGCCCAGCTCTATGAGGCCATTACCGTCAGCGCCGGACAGAGGGGCGTGCAGATTACCCTGAATCCGGAGGATTTAAGGCGGTATGTGGACGGAGTATTTGCGGCTTTGATCTAAAGAAAAAGGAGTGTGTTGAAAATGGAGAAAAATGAAATTTTGGCAAAGGTAGACCATACCCTTCTGGCGCCGGAGGCGAGCTGGGAGCAGATCCGCCTGATCTGCGATCAGGGTATGAAGTATCAGACGGCCAGCGTCTGCATCCCTTCCGGATATGTGAAGGAGGCCAAGGATTACGTGGAGGACCGTCTGGCCATCTGCACGGTGATCGGCTTCCCCTGCGGCTATGAGACGACGGCGGTAAAGGTGTTCCAGACCGAGGACGCGGTGAAGAACGGGGCCGATGAGATCGATATGGTGATCAATATCGGCTGGCTGAAGGATCACAAGGACGACCAGGTTTTAGAAGAGATCAAGGCGGTGCGCCGGGCCTGCCAGGGCAAGGTCCTGAAGGTCATAATCGAAACCTGCCTGCTGACCGAGGATGAGAAGATCCGCATGTGCGGCATCGTGACGGAGTCCGGGGCGGATTATATCAAGACATCCACCGGATTTTCCACCGCGGGAGCTACCTTTGAGGACGTGGCCCTGTTTGCGGCCCATGTGGGACCTGGGGTGAAGATTAAGGCCGCCGGCGGTATCAAATCCTTTGACGACGCAGAAGAGTTTATCCGCCTGGGGGCGGATCGCCTGGGAACCAGCCGTCTGGTGAAGATTATGGAAGCGGAACAGAAGTAAGGGAGATAACTGGAAAGGAAACCAGGAAAAATTCCCTTGAAAAAAACATTTGATTGCGATATAATAAGTCCATACCAAACGTAAGTCTGTATGGTCCTGGGATGTTCGACACTCTTACCCATGTTGAACCTACATTATGACATACGGGATTCCAATATTTTTAGGCGGATGTCAGGCCTCCTTTGAGTGGAAGGCAGAAGTCTAAGTGAGGTTACCCACCTAGCTTGGCTAGGCGTCAATAAGTAAGAGACGGCATTTTGGGGTTACAGAAGATAAAAAGCAGCGAGAAATCGCTGCTTTTACTTTAAGTGAGGGTTTGCATGAAGAATCGAATGATTGCGTGGACCGCCGGAGTGATTACGGCGGTGATCTCCCTGATGATACTGATCGTAATACTGGAGCCGCCGGGAGAAGGGATCGCCAGAGCTCAGGCCTTTAAGGCGGCGGCGCTTTTGACCGCTTCCAAGGAGCAGTGCGAAGCGCGAAGCCAGGAGAATCCGTCCCATTTTTCCGTTAAGGAGCGGGGCAACTGGTTTGTGAAATATATGGATTATCTCTATGACGAAGGGTATCTGAGCCAGGAGCTGACGCCGCCCACCCTGACAGCTGCCCAGGGACTGCTGACCTACGGGGAGGCGGAAAGGATCGCGGAGCGGGCGGACCGCAGCCTGACAGCCAGGGTCGGGGCCAATAAGCATAACCAGGACAGTCCCTACCCTCAGGATCAGTGGTGGGCCCTGTACCGGGAGATGATGAAGGTTCTGGACCCAGAGGGCGCTGTGCGGGAGGTTACGGCGGTTCTTTACGGAACCCCTTCCAATCTGGAGGGGGCTGAAAGCTGGACGGCCTACACCACCGATGGGGATTACGGCTTCGAGGGCCTGGCCCTGGACGCGTATCTGGACTGCCAGATCCGCTTTCTGGAGCGGGATGGGGAGATCGCCGCTATGACGGAGCTGGTCAGCCGGGAGGCGGTTTATGAAAACGTGTGGATCTATGAAGGGGAGAATGGGCATTTCAGGGCCTATCTTGGCAGCAGAAGCCGGGAATTTGAGTTTGACGGGGCAGAAAGCCTGAAATATAACCTGGCGGATCTAAAGATGAAGGATGGAAAGCTTTCGGAGGTTGCCGTAAAAGATGAGCGGATTCACGGGAAGGTCCTGGCGGTGACGGATACGTACATAGAGCTGGAGGGACTGGGCCGGATGGAGCTGGCCCCCGGCTTTCGGGTATATCGCTTGTACGGGGAATTTCAGCTGCTGGATTTAAAGGACATCCTGGTGGGATACGATCTCCAGGAGTTTGCCGTATCCGACGGAAAGCTGTGCGCGGCTCTGGTGGAGCGGGAATTTGACGCCAAAACCATCCGGGTGCTGCTGATGAATTCGGATTTTTCCAGCTGCTTTCATGAGAGGGCGGATCTGACCATCCGGGGCGGAGCCCAGGTGGAGTATGAGAACCGGGATGGGGAGGTTTTGATTGAGGAGATTTCCGACGGAGCGAAGCTTTCCATTACGCCGGAGGACGGAAGGCTGGGATACGGCAGCATGGTGATCCGGCCGGTTCAGGAAGAGGCCATTGCCATTACCACCATAGAGAGGGCCCAGGGGACGCCGGTTTACGGCGGAAGCCTGGAAATCCGCAGGGAGGAAGAGGGGCTGGTACTGGTCAACGACCTTTACCTGGAGGATTATTTAAAAAAGGTGGTTCCCAGCGAGATGCCGCCATCCTATGAGATGGAAGCCCTAAAGGCTCAGGCGGTCTGCGCCAGAACCTACGCCTACCGACAGATCCAGGGCAATGCCTACAGCCAGTACGGCGCTCATGTGGACGACAGCACCAATTACCAGGTGTACAATAATACGGCTTCAGATCCCAGAACCGATGAGGCGGTGCTGGCCACCTACGGCCAGATGCTCTTTTGGGATGGGGAGGCCATTGAGGCGTTTTACTTTTCCACCTCCTGCGGCCATACCACAGACGGAAGCGTCTGGGGAGCGGCGGGGGCGGCTCTGCCCTATCTTCAGGCAGTGGAGGTAAGGGAGCGGCGGGAGACGCTGGATCTTGGGGATAATGACGCTTTTGACGCTTTTATCCGCAGCAAGGATATTCCCTCCTATGACAGCGATTTCCCTATGTACCGCTGGAATGTCAGCATACCGGCTTCCCTCTTGGAAGGCAGGTTTGAGGGCGTGGGCCAGGTGCAGAATATGGCGGTGACCGAGCGGGGGCCGGGAGGTATCGCCCAGGAGATTCAGATTCAGGGCAGCAGCGGGACGGCGCAGATCCGTACCCAGAGCCAGATCCGCTCCCAGCTGGGGGACGCCAGCCTGGTGTTCCACAGAAACGACGGCACTGACCTTACGGGAAGCGCCACGCTGCCAAGCGCCTTTATTTCCATTCACACGGAGAAATCCGAGGACGGCTCCATTGTATTTCGCATCTACGGGGGCGGTTTCGGCCATGGAGCCGGGATGAGCCAGAACGGAGCCCAGGGAATGGCGAAGGCGGGAAAGAGCTACCGGGAGATCCTAGATTTCTTTTACCGGGAAGCGCAGGTGACGGAAAGCGGCGGGGGAAGTTCATAAAGCGAAAGGCCTTTGGGCCGGCCTTTAGGGAGCCGTTGGCTCCTCTAGAGGCCGGCTTTCATTTTTCTTGTAGTGGATCATCATGGAAGAGTCGTTGCGAACCATCCGAGGGTTTGCCCCGGAGGCTTTGGGGTAGCGGATGGTATAGCGGGAGCTGTCTGGCAGGGCTATAAATTCCGTGGGAGTCAGGCCGGTAAACTGCCGGAAGACGCGGTTGAAGGTGCGGATGCTGGTGAAGCCGCAGTTTAAGGCGGTATTTAAGACCGAGGGAGCGCCTTCGGACAGCAAACAGCAGGCCTTCTGGATGCGGATCAGGTTCAGGCAGGAAAGGTAGGAGATTCCCATAAGGCTTTTAAAGGTCCTGGAAAAGTAGCTGGGGCTAAAGTGGGTGAAGGCGGCTGCCGCTTCCAGGGTCAGGGGCTCCTGGCAGTGGGATTCCATGTAGTCTAAGAGCCGCTGGAAGCAGTCCAGAGCCTGAAGGCGGCGCTCTCCCAGAGCGTTTTCCATATTGAGGCGGGGAAGGGCCCGCGTAAGAAGCAGCCAGAAGCGGCGCAGGGAGCAGCGGATAATTTCCTGGTAGCCTTCCCCCCGTTCCTCTAACTCCCGGATGGCAGTGTTGAAGAGATCACGGCAGTAGGAGGCAAGGCCCCTCTGTTCCATTAGAGAGCGGGAAATCAGGGGGGAGGCGAAATAGCTGGAGCGGTAATGGGGCTTTAGCATGTGGCAGTCAAAGATCAAAAAATCAACGGAATTGTCCACCTGATCCGGGTGGCTGTAGTGGATCTGGCCGCTGTCACAGAAGATCAAATCCCCCTGGCGGGCGATGAGAGGCTGGTTGTTTACCGTAACCTTAAGGGAACCCTCCCGAACGTACATCAGCTCGATTTCCTCGTGCCAGTGGGCCATGAAGGAGATATTGGAGTAGGAGCTGTGCCATACCATAAAATCAGATTCGTAGCTCCGGATTTCGTGAAAAGCCTGCATGTGATTTCCTCCCGTTTTCCCGAATGTTCAGAAGGGCCTGAACTATGACACCAGTATAGCAGTGAGGACAAAAATTGTCCATATGTGAGGAAAAACTTGCCAACTAATGGGGGAAAAGACTGGTATACTGTTTTTAAAAGAGCATGTATTGCGGGAAAGGAGAAAAAGCATATGGGAAGACTGTTGGGAGAGAATCCGGTGATCGGAATCCGTCCGGTGATCGACGCCAGAGAAGGGATGTTAAACGTGAGAGGTTCTCTGGAAGAGCAGACCATGGGGATGGCACGGGCGGCAGCAAAGCTGATTGAGGACAATATCCGCACAAGCGATGGGGAGCCGGTGCGGGTGGTGATCGCCCATACCACCATCGGCCGGGTGGCGGAGAGCGCGGCCTGCGCGGCACAGTTTAAGAAAGAGGGAGTGGATATTACCCTGTCCGTAACGCCCTGCTGGTGCTATGGCTCGGAAACCATGGATATGGACCCGATGACCATTAAGGCGGTATGGGGATTAAACGCCACAGAGCGGCCGGGAGCGGTATATCTGGCCTCCGTTCTGGCGGCCCATGCAAGAAAGGGTCTTCCGGCCTTCGGGATTTACGGGAGAGAGGTGCAGGAGGCGGACGATGCAAGGATTCCGGCAGACGTGGCGGAAAAGATTTTGCGCTTCGCGCGGGCGGCGGTGGCGGTTGTTTCCATGAGGGGAAAATCCTATCTGCAGATCGGCTCCGCCTGCATGGGCATCTCAGGCTCTGCCATTGACCCGGATTTCTTTGAGGAATATCTGGGGATGCGGGTAGAGTCGGTGGACGAGGTGGAGGTAATCCGCCGGATCCAAAAGGGCATCTACGACCAGAAGGAGTATGAGAAGGCCATGGCCTGGGTGAAGGAAAACTGCCGGGAAGGCTTTGACAAGAACCCGAAAGAAGCCCGCCACAGCCGGGAGCAGAAGGATGCCAACTGGAGCTTTACGGTAAAATGCGCCTTGATCATCAAGGATCTGATGAGTGGCAATCCCGGCCTTCCGGATCAGTGGTCCGAGGAACGGCGGGGGCACAACGCTATCGCGGCCGGTTTTCAGGGACAGCGGCAGTGGACCGATTTTTACCCTAATACGGATTTTCCGGAGGCGATTCTCAATACTTCCTTTGACTGGAACGGCCCCAGGGAGCCCTATATCCTGGCGACGGAGAACGATACTTTAAACGGGGCATCCATGCTGCTTTTAAAGCTTCTTACCAACCGGGCCCAGATGTTTGCCGATGTGCGGACCTGCTGGAGCGGGGACTCCATCCGCAGGGTGACGGGCTACGAGATTGAGGGAAGGGCAAAGGAGGCGGACGGACTGATCCACCTGATCAATTCCGGCGCATGCTGCCTGGACGCCTGCGGCGAGGCCAGAGACAGGGAGGGAAATCCCGCCATCAAGCCCTTCTGGGAAATGAGCGAACAGGATGTACGAAACTGTATGGAGGCGGTACAGTGGTGCGAGGCAGATCTGGGATATTTCAGGGGAGGCGGCTATTCCTCCCGCTTTGAGACAAGGCAGGAGATGCCCATGACCATGGCCAGGCTGAATCTGGTAAAGGGATTAGGGCCGGTGCTGCAGATCGCGGAGGGCTGGACGGCGGCTCTGCCGGAAAAGGTTTCCGATCTTCTGTGGAAGCGGACGGATTATACCTGGCCCTGCACCTGGTTTACGCCCAGGGTGACGGGAAGAGGGGCTTTTAAGGATGCTTATACGGTGATGAATCAGTGGGGGGCCAATCATGGGGCCATCTCCTACGGGCATGTGGGAGCGGATCTCATTACCCTGTGCTCCATGCTGCGGATTCCGGTGTGTATGCATAATGTGGAGGAAGAGCGGATCTTCCGCCCGGCCTGCTGGAACGCTTATGGAATGGACCGGGAGGCAGCAGATTACCGGGCCTGCAAGGCCTACGGCCCCCTGTATCGGTAAAAGAAAAAGGGAAATTCCGGGCAGATGGAGGGAAGAGGAATTGAAGGAACAGCAGAAGCGATGGATTGAGGAAGGGCGAACGGCTCTTGGGATTGAAGCCGGTTCCACCCGGATTAAGGCGGTTCTCATCGGGCCGGATCATCAGGTGCTGGCTGCCGGAAGCAGCCGGTGGGAGAACCGATTGGAAAATGGAATCTGGACCTATGACCTTTCCCAGGTATGGGAGGGGTTAAAGGAAAGCTATGGAAAGTTAAAGAAAGAGGTCCGGCGGCAGTTTGGGGTGACATTAGCCAAAACTGGCTGCATGGGAATCAGCGCCATGATGCACGGATACCTGGTGTTCGATGGGCAGGGGAAGCTTTTAGCTCCCTTTAAGACCTGGCGAAACGGGGTGCCGAAGGAAACGGCCCTTGCCCTGACCCGCTATCTTGGCTTTCACATTCCCCAGCGCTGGAGCGGCGCTCACCTGTATCAGGCGGCCTTGGACGGAGCGGATTATCTGGGGAAGATTGACTATATGACCACCCTTTCCGGATATATTCACTGGAAGCTGACCGGCAGACGGGTGCTGGGGGCCTGCGACGCCTCCGGCATGTTCCCGGTGGAGGCTGGAGGATTCCGCTTTCATCAGCAGATGGCAGAGAAGCTGGAAGCCCTTTTAAAGCCTTACGGATTGACACAAAAGCTGGGGGATATTTTTCCCCAGGTGCTTTTGGCTGGGGAAGACGCAGGAAGCTTAAGCCCCGAAGGAGCCGCCCTTTTAGATCTGGAGGGGGACTTACAGCCAGCGGTTCCCTGCTGCCCGCCGGAAGGAGACGGGGGAACCGGGATGATCGCCACCGACAGCGCTTCGGCCAGAAGGGGCAATGTCTCCGTAGGTACGTCGATCTTTGCCACATTGGCCCTGGAGCGGGAGATTTGCGGCTGCTACCAGGAGGTGGACCAGCTGGTGACACCGGCGGGCCGTCCTGCGGCGATGATCCACTGCTACAACGGCACCTCTGAGCTGGACCGCTGGATGGGGCTGTTCGGGGAGGTATGGCGCAGCTGCGGAGGAACCTTTACAGAGGATCAGCTTTATGAAACACTTTTTGAAAAGGCCTTGGAGGGGGAGAAGGATGCAGGGGGAGTCATTTCCTGCGGCTACCATTCCGGCGAGCATCTGACTGGCTTTGAGGAGGGCCGCCCCCTTCTGGTATCATGGCCGGACAGTTCCTTTAACTTGGCCAATTTTATGAGGGCGCAGATTTACAGCCTTTTTGCCACCCTTCGGCTGGGACTGGATTTTCTGAAGGATCAGGAAGGCGTGATTGTGGATGAGATCCGTGGCCACGGGGGATTTTTCCGGACAAAGGGAGTGGGACAGAAGCTGATGGCCGCCGCCATTCACGCTCCGGTAACGGTGATGGAGACGGCGGGAGAAGGAGGCGCCTGGGGGGCCGCCCTTTTGGCCGCCTATAAAGCCTGGAGAAAAGAGGGAGAAGGGCTTGAGGAATATCTGGAAAAGAGGGTCTTTACCGGAGATTCTGAGAGCGCCAAAACCCGCAGGGAAGAGCCTGAGGAGACGGATCTGGCCGGGTACGACCGGTATATGGAGGACTACCGGCGGATGTTAAAGGTAGAGCGGACGGCGGTGGAGGAAATGGCAAAGGAGCAATAGCAAACCGGCGGTCTATGGAAGGAGAATGAAAAAATGAATCGGATTCGAAAGATTGAGACTTACCTGATTTCCACAGAGGTAGCGGGAGCCTGCGCGGATGCTACCCGCAAGGTGGATAAAATTGGATTTTTGATTGTTAGGGCAACTACGGAGGAGGGCCTGGAGGGAATCGGAATTACCTATAATGAAATCGGCGGAGACGCCACAAAACAGCTGATCGATACCAGCATTGCCCCCCGGGTGATCGGGAAGGATCCCTTTTGCACCGAGGACATCTGGAACGACTTGTTTCAGTACCTGCGGGGCGTAGGACGTAAAGGCCTTTCCTTCTGCGCCATGAGCGCGGTGGATATCGCCCTCTGGGATTTGAAGGGAAAGATTACAGGACTTCCCCTAAACCGGATGTTCGGGTCCACGGTTCGGGAGCGGATTCCCGTATATGCCAGCGGTGGCTGGACCTCCTACAGCGATGAGGAGCTGCTGAAAGAGATCGGAAGATTTGTGGAGGACGGCTATACGAAGGTGAAATTTAAAGTGGGAGCGGCGGGAGGCATTTCCCGTGATTTAGAGAGGCTTCGCAAGGTTCGGGAAGCCTTTGGGCCGGGGCTGGAAATTATGCTGGACGCCAACAACTGCTGGGACGCCGCTACCGCCATCCGCTTCGCGGACCGGGCCAAGGAGTACGATATCGCCTTTTTGGAGGAGCCGGTATTTGCCGATGACATCGAGGGGCTGAGACGCTTCAGGGAGGCTTCTGTGGTTCCTCTGGCTACAGGCGAGCATGAGTATACCCGATTTGGAGCTAGGGATCTTCTGCTGCGGGGAGCGGTGGACATCCTGCAGATGGATACAGCGAGAGTAGGCGGCATCACGGAGATGCTAAAGATCGCAGCCCTGACCCAGGCCTGGAACATCAAGTTCGCTCCCCACTGCATGGAATTTTTGAATCTGCACCTGCTGAGCGCCTTTGCCAATTCCCTTTACGCAGAGCGGCTTTACATTTTCAATGAAGTGTGGGATCATGTATTTGTCAATCTTCCGAAGATTGAAAAGGGCTATGTGGAGGTTCCTAAGGGGCCGGGGCTGGGCCTGGAGCTGAACATGGAATTTATTAAGAAAGCTTCCGCATAAGGAGGAACGTCAGAATGTACCGGAGAGAGAATTATACCCACAGAATTTATTCGGCGCTGGAGATTCCCATGAATCCAGACGAGACAGTGAACGAGGAGAACCTGCGCAGACTGGTAGAGTACGAGCTGAGCCAGGGCGTGGAGGGCTTTTACTGCAGCGGTTCCTCAGGAGAGGCGCTTCTCCTGACCCTTGAGGAGCGCGAAAAAGTGCTGGAAATCCTTCTGGATCAGGTGAGAGGAAGGGTGCCGGTGATTCCGCAGATTGGAACCATCCGCACAAAGGACGTAATCGAACTTGCAAAGCACGCGGCAGAACTGGGAGTGGAGGCGGTTTCCATGATCCCGCCCTACTACTATCAGTTTACCATGGAAGAGATCATAGGTTATTACCGGGATGTGCTTGAGGCGGTTCCGGGACTAGGAATCATTGTCTATAATATCCCTCAATTTACAGGCATCGAGTTCAGCAAGGAGAATGCCCATGGGCTTCTGGAGCTTCCGGGAATTGTGGGGGTAAAGCATACCTCCCGCAATTTGTACAGCATGGAGCGGATGAAGGCCGCCTACCCGGAGCTGATTTTGTTTAACGGCTTTGACGAGCAGTTCGCGGGCAGCCTGGCCATGGGCGCGGACGCGGCCATCGGAACCACGGTGAATGTATTTGCGCCGTTGTTTCTTGAAATCCGCAGCCTCTTTGAAGCGGGAAAGGTTCAGGCGGCTTTGGAAAAACAGGCGGAGCTGAACCGGCGGGTGGAGATCCTGTGCCGTTGCGGAATTTTCAGCGGGGTAAAATATATTTTGACAAAACGGGGAATCGACTGCGGAGACTGCCGCAGGCCCTTTGGGCAGCTGAGAGAGGAAGCGAAAAAAGCCCTTGACCAGATTGTGTAGATGAAAGAAGGGGACTGTCACTGCGGCAGTCCCCCATTTTTATGCGGTTACCAGAAATACCTCCAGATTCTGCGTCCCATGCTGAAGGGTTTCCGAATGGTTGTCAAAGAAAATATCAATGTGATTTCCCCGGACGCCGCCGCCCCGGTCCTCGGCCGTATAGATGACTCCATTGATCATTACCTGGGTTCCGTAGGGAATCACCTTGGGATCAACGGCAATGGTGTGGCGGGCAGTGGCAGTGGCTCCTGTGCAGGTGTGGCGGCCCCAGCCCTCGGAGCAGCGGACGCAGGGGCAGTAGCCGGTGGTCTTAAAGGTGCCAAGGGAAACCAGCTGAGGCGTTTCGGCGGCAGCCTCATCCCCGGCAGCCTCCTGGGGATCCCCTTTGGTATAGGTCAGGGTGCGGGTCAGGGTCCGGTCGCCGGAATATCCCTCAATGGTGTAGACGCCGTCTTCCAGGGCGGACCAGTCTATGGGAATGGAAAAACCATGGCAGCCATTGCCCTTTCCGTCCATCTCCAGATCATCCCGATACTGGGAAGCGGTGATCTTCTGGCTGAATACCTCCGTTCCGTCCTCATCCAGGACCGCTACCCGGACTGTGATGGGGGTATTGGGCATGTCCTTCTGCCAGGCCCAGCCGGTGATCTCCGTATCCGTAACCTTCTCTAAGCGGCCGGTGGGAACAGCGGCCAGCGCCGTAAAGGCGGAAGCCATCACAAAACCCACAGCCAGAATAAAACTAGCGGTTAAATGTCTGATTTTCATAATTGGTTTTACCTCCTGATTGCTCATGTAATAAAGTAAATAATTTTTAACAGATACTACATAATATGTAACACTTTTGTAATATATGAGCAATAACACAGGTTTTACCATAATTTTTTATGTTTGTCAAGGAAAAATATGGAAATTAGGCGTAAAAAGAACCTCCCGGCATTGTTGCGGGAGGTTTTAAAGTCCATATTCAATGTTAATCCCAGCGGAATACTTGAGCAGAATAAGTTCCGGCAGCCAAAGCCTCCTCATGGGTGTCATAGTAGATATCGATCTTATTCCCATTGACAGAGGATCCCATATCCTCTACGGTGTAAACAACGCCATCAATCAGAAGCTTCGTTCCGATGGGGAACAGGTTCAAATCAGCGGAGATGGTATGATTCGCCTTGGGAACTGTGCCGGAGTAGGTAAGATTGTGGCCTCCGGAGCAGGACTCGCAGTTGCAGTAGCCTGTGATGGTAAAGGTTCCCAGGCACATGCCGCTGGTGGTGTCTTCTCCTTCTGCCTGAACCACGCCCGGCCCGGCGTTTACATATTCGTGATCCGACTGATCCGGCTCCGCAGCGTAAACCGGAAGGGAGGCCAGCAGGCAGGAGCATAAGATCAGGCCCGCAAGTATCTTCTTCAAATTTCGCATGTGAATACCTCGTGTTAAATCATAACGAATGAACAGGTTCCAATTCTCATACGGGATCAAAGCCCGATTAGTTACATTATATTACAAAAGTGTTAAAAGTCAAGAGGAAATTGTCAAATATACGTAATCTTTGCCTGCTCCTCAAGCGAGTTTTGCCCAAAAACTCCTAGTTTTGCCAAAAACTTGTTTCCCGCCTTTTTTGATGGTAAAGTAGAAGCAGGAACACAGCAAAAGCCAGCAAGATAAAGGAGGATTATAAAATGCCGGTACATCTTTTGACAGAGAACGACTTTCAGGCCATGGAACAGGAACTCGCGGAAGTGCTGGAAGCTTGGGGGGCTGATCCGGATTATACCGCGAACCCGGAGTATATGGGAAGCAGAGCACAGGACAATGCGTCTCTGCGGCGTTATGGAATCAATGGCGATGTGAATCTGTCCCAGTCCGTATTTGAGTATTATGAAATGGCCCAGCGGGCCAAGTCCCTGGCGCAGTTCTTGCCGCAGGAGAACCGGGAAAAGGCCCTGAAGCTTTTGGAATGGAGCGAGAGGATGGCAAAGGAGAGCGGCCGCCTGGGCAATCTGAATTATGGATGGT
>CALWQV010000018.1 GCA_944383785.1 uncultured Enterocloster sp.
GGAGGTAGAAATCTTCTACCGCTTTATCGGCAAAATTGATTAAATGACACCAATATTTTTAACTATGTGATACCGGCAATTCCCAGCTGAATCCGATATTTTTCCGTCTCCGGATATCCCTCCGTCAAATCAGAAAACACAATCCTGGCAGTCATAATGTTTCCCTGTAGAAAACAGATATTTCCTAAAAGTTCGCAAACTTCCGGAACCGGCTGCACATCCAGCAGCCTGCAGCACAGCTCTGCCGCCTTCTCATAGTCTTCATCTTCTACCGCCTGGAGCGCCTCCCGCAGCTCCAGGCGGTTCTCTTCCGGATAACAGGCCGCAACGGCCTCCATTTGCCCCGATTCATTCTCAATCCGCGCGTTTAAAATCTTATTCATGTTCCGCCTGCCTTTTCAATTCTTCATATCTTTTCATCAGCCCATCTCTCGGCTCAATTTTTTTCTGAATCCCGTATTCGTAAGTTTTAAGCCACAAGTCGTTTCGGTCAATGAGCCAAAACCGCTCCAGGGCACAATCTAATATCTCTTCCCGGTTCCGGCATTTTGAATGCTTAAAATAATAGTTGATCCCCTTTTTCCACTCTTCCAGCGCCGCGGACAGCATCAGGATCATGCCGCTTAATTCCTCTATGGCCTCCTCAAGGGTATACCTGCCACTGTCATATTTTTTCAAAGCTTTCAGCTTTTCCTCCCGCTCATCCACCAGCTTCATTGCTTCCTCGATGGCAGTTGTTCTCACATCAGCTGTCCCGAGGGCGGAAAACAGCACCATCTCCTGCTGAACATGGAGGGATTCGCAGCTTAATCCCCCGGTAGCAGCCCTCAGAAGCAGCTTTGAAATATTTTCCCTTGAATACCCTGTTTCAAAAATCCGATTCACCAGAAGGGCAAAAAACTGATCCTGCTCCCATCCAATGGAGCGGAAAGGGTCGTCCGTGGAGAACAGATAAATATCGCAGCCCAAACAGATCAGGCCATACAACTGGTCCAGCAGCCGCGCAGACTCGGCGAAATTCTCACTTTCCGGCGGAATTTTCTCCAGTTCCTTAATAAAATTTCTGACCATAAACCGCCATTTCGACCGCTGGCTCTTGGGAATTACCCGGTTAGGGGCACAATAATTCTGAACTCTGGCATTCGTTATAAAAAAATCAATCTGCGCCTTCAGCGTATCAAATTCCAGAGGCTCATCCTTCTTTTTCTCACTCTTTACCTCCCTTCCTTCCAAAATTTCCATAAGCGTCTGGTCAATCTCTTCTTTCTGGCTCTTGCGGAGCTTTTTATAACTTTCTGCAAATGCCTTCTCCAAATTTTCCCGATCCGCCTCCCGAAGCAGACGGCGCAGTTCGTCAATCTTCATATTTTTAATCCTTTTCTGACAAATTCTAAATTCAGTGTATCTCATAAGAAGCAGAGAGTCAACTCGTATTATCATTAATATAAACTTCATATTTTTTCTTTAGTATTCATTTTTTGTTCACAATTCGATCACAGTTATGGTATATTATGAATTTTGTTAGCAAAATATGAACTTTCTGTTAACATCTGTAAAGGAGAGAGGAGAATCATTATGAAAAAGAATTTTAAAAAGTACACTGTTGCCCTGATGGCTGCCGCTATGCTGGCCGGTTCTTTAACTGCCTGCGGCGGAAGCGATGACAAGGAGACAACTGCCGCTGTTGAGGAAACCACCGAGGCCGTAGAGGAAGAGACGACTGAAGCTGTTGAAGAGGAAACCACCGGAGCCGCCGAGGATGCTTCCGAGGCCGAGTCCGCTGAGGAATCCACCGAAACTGCTGAGACAGCTGAGGCTGAAGACGAGTCTGCTGCCGAGAGCTCCGAGGAGGCCGCCGAGTCTGATGCTGAGGCTGCCGAGAAGACTGAGGAAGCTGCCAGCGAGGAGGCCGCCGAGTCCGAATCCAGCGAGGCCGCTGCTGAGACTGAAGCTGAGGAAGAGGCTGCTGAGACTGAGGCTGAGTAATCGTAGTTTACAGTTGCATAGCAAAGCTGCCGTGATATTTTTTATCACGACAGCTTTTTGCATATTCCGGATATTAGCTTTTATTAGTTGCGGCTCCTATTAAAAAACCGTATACACACCGGCGATCCACAGGCGTACTGGGATGTATTCCACGTATGCATCGACTCAACCTTCCGTTCATTGGAAGAACTAGACGCCTACATTAACCATCCGGAGCACCTAAAGGTACGGGAATACATGAACAGTATTTCCTATGATAAGGCGGTATTTGATTACGAATTTTAAAACTGCTTCTTTTAGCATTTGCCCCAATCCCGATTTTCGTGTATAATAAAGATGGTTGAGATGATTTTTTATCTTCATAGGAGCTTTGTATCACGAAAGGAGCAAAATATGAGTAAAAAATTATCCTATAGAGAATGTATAAGCCGCGTATTTGCAGATGAATCCGTCATCGAGTCCCAGTGGCGGGAGGCAGTCCATCAGTTAAACCGGAAAATCGTGGTTCTGGATGACGATCCAACGGGAACGCAGACAATGCACGGAATCTTTGTCTACACGGGCTGGTCCCTTGAGCAGATCCGCCAGGGCTTTGCGCGAAAAGAGCCTGTGTTTTTCATCTTGACCAATTCACGGGGACTTTCTGCAAAGACCGTAAGTGAGATGTACAAAACCATCGCCCAACGCGTCCATCAGGTCGCCAGCGAATGCGGAAAAGATTTTTTGATCGTCTGCCGCGGTGATTCCACGCTTCGGGGGCATTATCCTCTGGAAACGGAAGTAATACGCTCCGTATTAGAAGAACATGGCAGGAAAATAGACGGTGAAATTCTCTGCCCATTCTTTGATGACGGAGGAAGATATACCATTGGGGATATACACTATGTAAAATATGGGCAGGAGCTGATTCCCGCCGGAGACACGGAATTTGCCAGGGATCAGACCTTTGGCTACCGTTCCTCCAATCTTCGGGAATATGTAGAGGAGAAAACAAAAGGAGCTTATTCCGCTTCCTCCGTTCTCTCCGTTTCCCTTGCAGAATTGGAGCGCGGCGATACTTCTGCCGTAGCGGAAACCTTAAAACGCATGGAGGGTTTTCAGAAGCTGGTTGTAAATGCCTGCCACCCCCTCCATCTGAAGGTATTCTGCACCGCTTTATGTCAGGCAATCCGCAGCGGGAAACACTATCTGTTCCGGACGGCGGCCCCCTTTATTAATGCTCTCAGCGGCATCAAAAAAAATCCGCTGCTGAGTCAGGAAGACCTGAAGGCCACAAGTTCAAAAAGAGGCGGACTTGTGATCGCGGGATCCCATACAAGAAAAACCACCTCCCAGCTGTGGCAGCTTGCGGATATGGAAGGTCTTATACCCATTGAGATGAATTCCGATTTGGTGCTCACAGTGGGACTGAAACAGGAGGCCGCCAAGCTTGCGGCAAAGTGCAGCTTACTCATTCAGTCCGGTCAGACGCCGGTTGTATACACGAAACGGACGGTGCTCCCCGCCCAGGGGGAGCAGGCTCTCCAATATGCGATCCAGATTTCTGACGGCGTTCAGCAGGTTGTGGCAAATCTCTCCCTTTCACCTGCATTTATCATAGCAAAGGGAGGCATCACCTCTAGCGATATCGCCACCAAAGCCCTGAAAATCCGTCAGGCTGAGGTTTTAGGCCAGATCGAGCCCGGCGTCCCTGTTTGGAAAACGGGCCCAGAATGCCTCTTTCCCAACATTCCTTATGTGATTTTTCCAGGAAACGTAGGTGAAGAGGACACCTTAAAAAAGGCGGCGGAAAAGCTTTTATAGTTCTTCCAGCTGATATTCTTTGATCTTATTGTAAAGAGTAGCCAAAGAGATTTCTAATTTTCTAGAAATCTCTTTTTTTGCAGCCACGTCGGAGCCATATTCCTTCAGTGCCTGATAGATCACATTTGCTTCCGCCGCGGCAGCCACTTTTTTCAGAGGGCAGATTTTCTGAGGCGTCTGTGGAACAAATCCCTGAAAAATACCCGGCGGAAAATCCTGAAGATGGATGGTATCGCTTTCGCAGAGAATGGCCGCTACCGTCAAAATATTGACCAGCTCCCGTATATTGCCAGGCCAGGAGTAGTTCAAAAGCACTCCCAAAACCTTTTCATCCAGCCGCAGATTTTTCTTGTTCTTCTTTCCTTCCTTTTCTAAATTCAGCTTTAACAGCGGAAGTATATCCTCCCGCCGTTCCCGAAGGGGCGGAAGGCGCAGCACCATAGGCGCGATCCGGTAATACAGATCCGTTCGGAACGTCCCTTCCGCAACCATTGCGGACAAATCCCGGTTGGTAGCAGATAAGATCCGCACATTGATCGGCTTTTCCACAGTGCTGCCAATGGGACGAACGGCCTGTTCCTGCAGAACTCTCAGCAATTTCGCCTGGAGAGGAAAGCCAAGCTCCCCAATCTCATCTAAAAAGACAGTTCCGCCCTCCGCCGCCTCGAAAATTCCCTTATGACCGCCCTTTTTTGCGCCAGTAAAAGCGTTCCCCTCATAGCCAAACAGCTCGCTTTCCACCAGATCCGGCGAAATAGCCGAACAATTCAATGCGATAAACGGAGCGGCCCTGCGGGGGCTTTCATTGTGAATGGCCTGGGCGAACACCTCTTTGCCAGTTCCGCTTTCCCCGGTTAAAAGTATGGAAATATCTTTCTTTGCCAGCTTCCTGGCTTGTTCTTTTAAGTCCTTGGAAAGAGGCGATACTGCAATAATATCATCAAATGTAAATTTTGTCTGTTTCATAGAAGCTACCCGCTTTTGCAAAAGCTCCAGATTCTCCCGATCCTCCTTCAGCTTTTGAGAAATGGATTCCAGGTCCGACACGGAACTGGCAATCGAAACGCCGCCAATCAGGCGTTGGTCCTTATAAATGGGCACAATATTCGATACATGCTCCCGATTTCCGTAGATCCTGTGTACGCCCATTTCCATACGTCCCGAAGTCAAAATCTCCTGCATTCGGCTGCCCGGACGCGACTGGGACAAGTTCGTGCCCAGAACATCCTCTTTTTCTGCTCCTGTAATCCGCGTATATGCATCGTTTACATAAAGTACCGTATTGGAAGCATCCACAATCAGCACGCCTTCCACCAGGTTATTCAGCACTTCCAGGAACAAATCGGCGGCAGCTGTTATCTTTTTCATCGTATCCCCCTCCCGTATTTCTATTTTTTTAGAATCATATCTTGATAAATTATATAATTTTAGAATTATATTGTCAATTTTTTTATTGATTTTATATAAATATTGATTTTTCTCCTTCTGGCATGAATCTTGCTTTTTAATTGATCAGAGATAAAAATCGCTCAACCAACCAAAAAAAAGAAAAAGGAGGTATTGTGTATGAAGTCAATTCGAATCGGTTCCGGGGCAGGCTTCGCAAACGACCGCTTCGAACCAGCCGTGGAACTTCTGGAAAAGGGGAATCTGGACTATCTGATTTTTGAGTGCCTGGGGGAACGGACCGTCGCCTTCGCTATGCTGAGGAAAAATAAGAATCCGGAAAAAGGTTACGATTCTCAGTTGGAACTGCGGTTTGAAAAATTGTTTGAGGTTTTTAGGAAGCAGGAAATACACACCAAAATTGTCTCCAACATGGGAGCTGCCAATCCAATCGGCGCGGCTAAAAAAATCGCGGCTATGGCAAAGGAGCGCGGGCTCGGTCACCTGAAGATTGCCGCAGTGACCGGCGACGATGTGCTGGATCGCATCGATAAATACATGGATCAGATAACCATGGAACGTGATGTAAAGCTGGAGACGATAAAAGATACGATCGTAAACGCCAACGCCTACATTGGCTGCGCCAGCATCGTGGAAGCTCTGGAACATGGGGCTGATATTGTTATTACCGGAAGAGCGGCTGATCCCTCTCTGACTGTTGGACCCTGCGTACATGAATTTGGATGGGCCATGGATGAATGGGATAAGCTCGGAAAGGCAACGGTGGCAGGCCATCTGCTGGAGTGCGGCGGCCAGGCTACCGGAGGCTACTATGCCGACCCCGGATACAAGGAGGATGTTCCGGAGCCCTGGCGTATGGGATTCCCCATCTGCGTTATTGATGAAAACGGAAACTTTGAGATTACAAAGGTAGAGGGTTCCGGAGGCATCGTTACAGAAGGAACAATCAAAGAGCAGCTTCTGTATGAAATTCAGGACCCTTCCGGCTATATCACGCCGGATGTAATCGCTGATTTTACGGAAATTGAAGTAAAACAGATTGGCAAGGACCGCGTTGCAGTTACCGGAGGAAAAGGGCGGGCAAAAACAGGAAAGCTGAAAATCAACTGCGGCTACAATGACTGCTACATTGGCGAGGGCGAGATCAGTTACGGCGGACGAAACTGCGTCGCACGAGCAAAACTGGCGGCGGAAACTGTGCTGAAACGTCTGGAGTTATGCAAGATCCAGTATAGTGAAATCCGCGTAGACCTGATCGGAATCACCTCTCTCTACAAAGAGAAGGTAGGATATGAAATGTCAAAATGCGAACCTGCCGAGGTCCGTCTGAGAGTGGCAGCCCGGACAAAAGATTACTATAACGCGGACCGGGTGGGCTACGAGGTGGAAACCCTTCTCTGCTGCGGCCCTGCGTCGGGAGGCGGAGCCAGAAGAACGGTGCGGGATATTATTTCCCTGGCTTCGATTCTAATTGACGAGAAGGACGTAAAAACAGAAAATACATATTATGGAGGTGAAACCGTATGAAGCTTTATGAATTAGCGCATTCCAGAACCGGAGATAAAGGGGACTATTCCGTCATCTCTGTCATCTGCGATCATCCGGAAGATTTTCAATGGCTGAAAGACCATTTGACAACCCAGATGGTAAAAGAAAAATTCAGTGAGATCTGCCTTGGAAAGGTTACCAGATATGAGCTTCCTAAAATCTCCGCGTTCATCTTTGAACTGGAGCACGCTCTAGGGGGAGGCGTTACCCGCTCCCTGGCTACCGACGGCCACGGAAAAAGCCTCTGCTATGTGATGCTTGACATTGATCTGCCTGACCGAGTCTAGGAGGAAGGAGGGGAAATGCTATGTTGTTAGCGACAATGGGGTTTATCGTTATTTTTGCCTTGTTGATCTTAGTTGTAACTAAAAAAGCATCCGTACATTTTTGCCTTGTCATTCTGCCAATTCTGGCAGCGGCAGTCTGCGGCTATGGAATTGATGAGATCGGCGGTTTTATGTCCGACGGCCTGGTCAGCATCGCTCCTACCGCCATCATGCTTACCTTCGCGGTTATGTTTTTTGGCGTCATGTATGATGCCGGGCTCTTTGATCCAGCCATCAAAGGAGTCATCCAGCTTGCCGGAGGCGATCCCATGAAGGTAGCCGTTGGAACAGCTATTATCGCCGTTTTAGCCCACCTGGACGGTTCCGGTTCCAGTACCTACCTGGTAACCATATCCGCCCTGATGCCGGTTTACAAAGCCCTGAACATGAGCATTTATACCCTGGCCACCATTACCGCTCTTTCCGCCGGCGTCATGAACATCCTGCCCTGGGGCGGCCCTACTATGCGTGCCGCCGCTGTACTGGAAATGAACGTAACCGAGCTGTTTCAGCCCTTAATCCCGCTGATGGCCATCGGCCTGGTGTGGGTGCTGCTAGTCAGCGGATATCTGGGATATAGGGAACGCAAACGAGTCGGCATCACCTCCAAGCTTCCGGAAAATCTGAACCATGTTTCGGAGGAAGCCGCGAAAATCAAGCGACCCGACCGGTTTATCCCCAACTTAATTTTAACGCTGGCGGCAATTATCATATTAATCCTGGCTTATATTCCGATGGAAGCAGTATTTGTCATCGCCCTCCCCATCTGCCTTATGATTAATTACCCCAGCCCGGCTGTACAGAAGGAGCGCCTGGAAGCTCAGGCACCGACAGCGATCTACACCGCATCCGTCATCTTCTGCGCCGGCGTGTTTACCGGTGTGCTCAGCGGTTCCGGAATGATCGACGCCATGGCGAACGCCCTTGCTTCCCTCATTCCCACATCCCTAGGGCAAATGCTTGCGCCTGTGATCTCCATCGTTTCCATCCCCATGACCATCTTCTTCGATGCGGACTCCATGTACTACGGGGTTCTTCCGGTCATCAGCAAAGCAGCGGAAACCTTTGGAGTCAGCGCAGAAATGATCGCCCGCGCATTCCTGCTGGGCGGCCACACCACCGCATTCCCCTTAACGCCTGTTACAGGCTCCACATGGGTACTGCTGGGACTTACCGGAATCGACCTTGGCACTCATCAGAAAAAAACGCTTCCCTGGGTTTTGGGTTCCACCACTGTCATGCTGATTGCTGCCCTTGCCATGGGAGTCATCACTTAACACAGACTGTTACAATCTGACAAGAAGCCGCCCCGCCTCACGGGCATCACCCGCAGGCAGAGGGCGGCTTCCCTCTATCCCCGAAATCTCCAATTCTTCACCACAATCTGCAAAGACCGTCTCCCATTATACTCATTAACCGTGGGATAATAGACCACATCCATCCGTCTTTTATCCCCCATCTCTTCCAAAAAACGGTTCCCCTCCGTAAATACGATGGCGTCCAGTGCCGTGCCCTGTTCATTCACCAGCATGAGCTTCACCACATTGCGGTTCTTCCCCATCACCCGGACACTGCGGACGAAGAGATCCCGCTGGGCAAACTGAGGCTTTTCATTTCCATTCCCAAAGGGCTCCAAAAGCTCCAGCTCTTCAATCAGCTCCTCGCTGACATACTCAAAGGGCAGGGCGATATCGATCCAGACCTTGGGTACAAAATCCTCCGGCGTCAGCCTGGCGTTCTCGTTGAGCCTCCTGCGAAACTCCCCCACATTTTCCAGAGGCAGGGAAAAGCCCGCCGCCATCGGATGGCCCCCGAACTTGGTCAGAAGATCCTGTACCTCCACCAATCCCTGGAACATGTGATAGGCCTCGATGGAACGGCCGGAGCCCTTGGCCCCATCCTCCCCATAGGTCAGGATGAGGGTAGGCTTATTATACTGTTCCCGAATCCGTCCCGCCACAATCCCCGCCAGGGACTCATGGCAGTCCGGAAGAAATACCACCAAAACCTTGTCCTCGCGGTAATGCTCTTCCACCTGAGCCTGAGCCTCTATAACGCCCTCCTGGGTCATGTCCTTGCGCTGGTCGTTGAGGATTTTGAGCTCCGCAGCCAGCTCTTCGGCCTCCCTCTCATCCTCCGCCAAAAGCAGACCCAGAGCCAGCTTGGCCGTCTGAAGCCGCCCCCCCGCATTCAGGCATGGGCCGATAATAAAGCCGATATGGTAGGCGGAAATCTTAGCCGGGTCCAGCTGATTGGCGCGAATCAACGCCCGCAGCCCCAGATTCTTTGTGTGGGCAATCCGCTTAAGCCCCTCCTTCACCACGATCCGGTTCTCATCCTGGAGCTTCATCACATCTCCCACCGTAGCCACAGCCGCCAGCTCCATCATTTCCAGCCACTCCTCCCGGGGTACCCCCGCCCGCTCATAAAGAACCTGGATCAGCTTGTAGGCCACCATGGCCCCGCAGATCTGGGGAAATGGGTAGGTGCTGTCCCGCCGCTTAGGGTTTACCAAGGCGTCTGCGGGCGGCAGCAGATCCTCCTCAGAGCCATCCTCCAGGGCCCTGGTCTGAATATCATGATGGTCTGTCACCACCACCGTCATCCCAAGCTCCTTTGCCAGAGCGATCTGGGAAATGGCGGCAATACCATTGTCGCAGGTGAGAATCGTATCGATTCCCTCCGCCGAGGCAACGCGGATAATGGATTCATTGATCCCGTATCCGTCCTTGATCCGATCCGGAATCTCCCAGTCCGCCTTCGCCCCCAGCCGCTTTAACCCCAGGGCAAGAATACAGGAAGAGCACACCCCGTCAATATCATAGTCCCCCACGATCCGAATCCTGGCTCCGGCGGCGATCTTTTTCTCCAAAATCTCCACCGCTCCTTCCATATCCGGCAGAAGGCCGGGATCATGCATTCCCTCCGGCCCGCTGTAAAGGTAGCGCCCTACCGCCTCATCCCCCACCACGTCCCGGTTGCGGATCAGCCGGGCCAATATGGGACTAATATGAAATTTATGGCCGATTTCCTGGAAATCGGCCTTTTTTGCGTATAGAATCCACTTTTCCTGCATCATTTTCCTTGTCCATCCTTTTCGTTCTCTGCAGATCTTCCGAACCCCAGGGCATCCGCCACAAAGCCCACTAAAATTCCTGCGGCTCCGGGCAGAATCCAGCCAAGCCCAATCCCATAACCCGGAAGCCACCCAAAAGCGGACTCGATCACCTGGCCGCCCGCGCCCAAAATGCCGCTCTGTTCCAGGGCATAAAGGAAGCTCACAATCCCTACGCAGGATACGGCCGCCACATACACAGCACGCCTCCTTCGAACCAACCGGTCCGCCAGCTCCAAAAAGATCAGGACGATCGCCACCGGATAGATCACATTCAGCACCGGCACCGACACAGCCAGAATCTGGTTTAAGCCCGCGTTGGAAATCACCATGCTCACGAAGGCAAAAATCAGAACCCATCCCTTATATCCAAAGGCCGGCAGCAGCTTCACGAAATACTCGCTGCAGCAGCATAAAAGCCCTGCGCAGGTATTGAAGCAGGCGATCAGGAAGGTAAGCCCCAAAAGGGTCATGCCCAGCTGGCCGTAAAGGCTGTCCGCCGCCAGGGTCAGGATCCTGGCCCCATTCTCCGCCCCAGGCAGCACCCGGCCCATGGGCGCGCCGATATAGGACAATGCTCCGTAGATCAGGGTCATCATCACGCCGGCAATGAGCCCCGCCCAGACCGTCTCCCGTATCACAAGGTAATCCTCCCTCACGCCCTTTTCCCGGATATTCAGTCCAATGATGGCTCCAAAGTTCAAAGCCGCCATGGTGTCCATGGTCTGGTATCCCTCCAGAAATCCTCGAACCGCCGGAGCTTCGGAATAGGCCTCCTGGGCAGCCCCAGGAGCCCCGAAGGGCCAGATCAGGCAGCCAGCGAAAATCACGCCGATCAAAATCAGCAGCGCCGGGCAAAGAACCTTCCCCAGGGTATCGGACAGCCGTTCCGGCCGCACCGCCACAAAGCCCGCCGCTCCAAAAAACACAATGGAATAGATCAGCTGGGCGCTCTTCTCAAGTCCCTGCCCCGACCGCAGATAGGGCAGAAGGGCCATCTCAAAGGAGGTGCTGGCGGTTCTGGGGATGGCCAGGCAGGGGCCGATGGACAAATAGACCAAAAGCACGAAAAGGGAGGCGAACCATGGGCTTACCCTGCCCGCCAGGCCGGAAAGGCCGCCGCAGAGGGCCACCGCTGCCACTCCCAAAACCGGAAGCCCCACGGCGCTGATCAAAAAGCCGCCCAGGGCTGCCGGGGTCTGCTCCCCCGCCATTGCCCCCATAAAAGGCGGAAAAATCAGATTTCCTGCTCCAAAAAACATGGAAAATAGCGTAAATCCCATCAAGATTCGATTGTGCGCCGATAATTTCTGCTTCATATGTACACCCACCTGTTTCTTCATCCGTTTCTCTTACACACTGAAAAAGAGCCGTCCCCCATCTGCGTCCACCCGGCAGACCGCCCCCATGGGAATGGTTCCCATAGGCCTGCTGTGGTCGGAAGCTACCCGGTACAGAACCGGGATCCGGTAATCCTTAAAGCGGTCCCGGAGAAATTCCTCCAACGTATATGTACCGTCATAACGGCTGTTGTCGCAGCCTTCAAAATTCCCCAGCACCACCGCCGCCGCCTGTTCCATCATCCCCGCGTACTCCAGATGAGTAATGTACATGTCAAGCCTGGGGATGCTCTCCTCAATATCCTCCAGAAACAGAACCTTCCCTCTGGTATCCGGCTGGTAAAAGGTTCCGATGGAGCCGGTTACCAAAGACAAGTTTCCTCCTGTGATCAGACCCTGGGCTTTTCCCGGGCGCAGCGCGCCGATGGCGGGGCCCTCCGGAGGATTCAAGAACTCCACCTCTTCCCCCGGCTTCATCTCAAAAGCTCGAAAAAGGCTCTCACGGCTGTATCTCTCAAAATCAGGATGGAGCATGTTGGAAACCACCATGGGACCGTGAAAGGTCACAAGGCCGCAGAGCTTATTGAAAGCGCTGTGAAGGTTGGTCAGATCGCTGTAGCCCACAAAAATCTTTGGGTTTTCGCGGATCAGGTCATAGTCCAGATATTTCATAATATGGGCGCTGCCATAGCCGCCCCGGACGCAGAAAATCGCCTTGATCTGCGGATCCCCGAACATGGAATTTAAATCCCGAGCCCGGGTTTTGGCGTCCCCCGCCAGATAGCCGTGACAGTTGTACAGCTGTCTCAGGCACTCTCCCACCGCCACATGGTATCCCATGCGTTCCAGCAGACGAACGCCGGCATCCCGCTTTTCTTGCGTCACAGGAAATGCCGGCGCAGCCAGCCCGATGGTATCGCCTGGTTTTAAAGCTTCCGGAAATACCATAGGTTTTACCTCGTTTTACTTCGATGCGTGTACGAACAGGGTGTGGCCCAGCACATTTTTCTCAAGGCCGCTTACAGAAGGCTTTACAAGAAGCTGGGTATTGCGGAAGTAAAGAGGCATCACCGGCATCTCCTCCATCAGAAGCTTCTCCGCCTCCACAAAAATCTCCATCCGTTCATTGTTGTCCGCCAGGTTCCGGCATTCCTCAATCATGGCGTCGTACTCCAGGGCCTTCTCGCCGCTCCAGCGGTTCTCGTCAAAAACTCTGGCCTGGGTAAAGCAGTTTAAGTTGGTGTCCGGATCCAGATAATCTCCGGTCCAGCCGTCGTAAGCCACATCAAAGTTTCCGGCGGCGTGCTCATCCCAGTACACCTTATCCTCATAGGTCACGATCTCCGTCTCAACGCCCAGATTCTCCTTCCACATGGCCTGGATCACCTGCGCCGTGTCCTTATTCTCCTGGCTGTTGGTCACCATCAGGGTCAGCACCGGAAGACCCTCGCCGTTCGGATATCCCGCATCCGCCAGAAGCTGCTTTGCCTGCTCCACATCCTCGGTAATCAGATCGCCTACCGTGGTGCGGAAGTCGCTGTCAGAGCCCTCATAGGGAATCCCAAAGGGAACATAAGCGTAAGCGGGCTTGGGCTTAGAGGGAACCACCGAGTCGCAGATAGTCTGGCGGCTGATGGCCAGGGACAACGCCTGCCTTACCTTCGGATCAGACAAATACTCCTTGGAGCAGTTGAAATCATAGTAGCGGGTTCCGATCAGATCGTAGGACTTTAACTCATCGCTGTCCCCGTACTGCTGGAATGCCTGGGTAGCCACCAGGCCGTCGGCCATGGCGTCGATCTCTCCGGCATTGTAGGCGGAAAGAGCCGCCTCCGGGGATTCGATAAACACCACTTCCACCCCGTCCAGCTGCACGGAATCCGCATCGTAGTAGTTGGGATTCTTCACCAGCACATAGCTCTCCTGGGGATTAATCTCAGCCATCATAAAGGGGCCGTTGCAGATATAGGTATCCGCGGACTTGGTCCACACTTCCTCCCCCTCCACCACATCCTGCTTCACCGGGAAGAAGTTGGTTCCCGCCAGCAGATAGAGGAAATAGGCTGTGGGAGACTTTAAGGTAACCTCCAGGGTCCTATCGTCCACCGCCTTCACCGCCACGTCCTCCACGGAGCCGCCGCCGGTATTATACTCCTCGGCGCCCTGGATGTAGTACAGCTCCCAGGAAGCGGGGGAGGCCGTCTCCGGGTTCAGCACCCGCAGCCAGGAGTAAACAAAATCATTGGCCGTCAGATCGCTTCCGTCGGACCATTTCATACCCTCTTTCAAGGTAAAGGTATAGGTCAGGGTGTCATCACTGACCTTATACTCCTCACAGAGGGCGTTTGTCAGGCTTCCGTCCGCCTCCATGCGGAAAAGGCCGGAAAACAGGTTCTGGAGCACATTGGAAGAACGGCTGTAGTTGTTCATGGTAGGGTCAATGGTTTCCGGCTCCTGGTCCATGGCATAGATCAGCACGTTTCCCTCTGAGGTCTGGCTCTCTGAGCCCGCCGCCTGAGAAGTATTCTGCCCATCGTTTTCAGCGCTTCCTGAGCCGCCGCAGCCGGCAAGGGCGGCAGCCGCCATGGCCGCGCACAGCAGTAAACATAGTTTTCTTTTCATAATAACCTCCTTCTTTTATGAGAACAAGTGACAGGCAACCATGTGGCTGTCGCTCATCTTTTTCAGTTCAGGCTTGACCTGGCCGCAGATCTCCTTTGCGTAAGCGCAGCGGGCCTTAAAGGGACAGCCAGACGGCGGGTCGATGGGCGAAGGCACGTCGCCCTGGAGCACGATCCGTCTGCTCTGTCTGGCCTGAATGGGATCCGCCACGGGAACTGCGGAAATCAGGGACTTAGTGTAGGGGTGAAGCATATTCCGAAACAGCTCATCCACCTGGGCGTACTCGATCAGGTTTCCCAGATACATTACGCCCACCTGATGGGAAATATGACGAACCATGGAAAGATCATGGGAAATAAACAAATAGGTGAATCCAAACCGCTCCTGCAGCTCTTCCAAAATGTTGATCACCTGGGCCTGGATGGACACGTCCAAGGCGGAAATAGGTTCGTCGCAGACGATAAACTCCGGCTCCGCCGCCAAAGCCCTGGCGATGCCAATCCTCTGCCTCTGGCCTCCGGAAAACTCGTGGGGATAACGGCTTAAATGATCCGGCTTTAACCCCACCATCTGGATCAGCTCCCGCACTCGGTCCCGGCACTGCTCCGGCCCATATAGCTTCATCGCCCGGATGGGCTCCCCGATAATAGACTCCACCGTCATTCTGGGGTCCAAGGAGGTGTAGGGGTCCTGGAAAATCATCTGCATCTTTCTCCGATAGGGAAGCATCTGGTCATCCCTCAGATTCGTCAGATCCGTTCCCTGGAAGAGAATTTTCCCCGCCGTAGGCTGATACAGCTTTAAAATGGTCCGGCCCACGGTGGTCTTCCCGCACCCCGACTCTCCCACCAGCCCCATGGTCGTACCCTGATCAATGGAAAAGGACACGCCGTCCACAGCCTTCAGCTGCTTTGGCTTAGAAAAAATCCCGCTCTTTACCGGAAAATACATCTTTAAATCCTGGACTTCCAGGCAAGCTTTATCATTCTCCCCGCTCATACCAGCTTCACCTCCCCCTTTACCGCCTTCACCGACTGATTGTGAAGCCAGCAGGCGCTTTCATGATCCGGGCCGATCTGAGCCAGGCCGGGGCAATGCTTCCGGCACAGCTCCATAGCGTAGCGGCAGCGGGCCGCGAAGGGGCAGCCCTCAGGCGGATTCAAAAGATCCGGAGGCGTCCCGTAGATAGGAACCAGCTTCTCCTTCGTCTCCTTGGGGATGGAGGCCAAAAGCCCTGCCGTGTAGGGGTGGCCGGTACGGTAGAAAATATCCTCCAGGGAGCCGGATTCCATCACAAGGCCCCCGTACATCACCAAAACCCGGCTGCAGAGGCTGGAGATCACGCCCAGATCGTGGGTGATCAGGATCACGGACATGCTGCTCTGCTCCTTCATCTGACCGATCAGCTCCAGGATCTGGGCCTGGATAGTTACATCCAGGGCGGTAGTGGGCTCGTCTGCAATGAGAAGCTTGGGACCGCAGCAAAGTGCGATGGCGATCATCACCCGCTGGCGCATGCCGCCGGAAAGCTCGTGGGGATACTGTTTTAAGCGCTTTTCAGGACTGGGAATCCCAACCATCTCAAGAAGATCCCGGGCCTTTTCATCTGCCTCCTTTTTCTTCAGCTTCTTATGGCGCATCAGGGGATTGCGGATCTGTTCCCCAATGGTAAACAGGGGATTTAAACTGGTCATAGGATCCTGGAAAATCATGCCGATCTCATTTCCCTGGACTCCCCGCATCTCCTTAAGGGATTTTCCCAAAAGATCTTCCCCGTCCAGACGGATCGCCTCCGCCTCCATCTTCGCGTTGTCATCTAAAAGCCTCATGATGGAAAGCATGCTGACGCTTTTGCCGCAGCCCGACTCCCCCACGATTCCCAGGCTCTCGCCTTTTTCCACCGAAAAAGAAATCCCCCGCACTGCGGACACTCTTCCCGCGGACGTGTCAAACCAGGTATGGAGATTTTTCACTTCTAGCAAATGCTGGCTCATGGATCGTTCCTCCAAAAATCACTTCTTCAGTCTAGGATCAAGGGCGTCCCTCAGTCCGTCCCCGATAAAATTCAGGGCAAAAATGGTGATACTGATGGCGAAGGCCGGAAACAGCATCTGGTATGGGTAGGTAAATAGGTATTCGACGGCATCATTTGCCAAGGTTCCCCAGCTGGCCTTTGGAACCTGGATTCCGATTCCCAGAAAGCTTAAAAAGGCCTCCTGGAAAATCGCCTGTGGAATCAGGAAAGTGACGGTCACGATAATGGCTCCCATACTGTTGGGAATCAGATGATGGATCAGAATCTGCCACCTGCTCTGGCCGCAGACCTTGGCTGCCAGAGCAAAATCCTGCTCCCTCAGAGTCAAAATCTGGCCCCGGACCATGCGGGCCGTGGTAATCCAGAAAGTCAGACACATGGCAATGAGAATACTCTGAATGGTATTTCCCAAAAACATCATAATTAAAATCAGGTAGAGCAGACTGGGGATTCCGCTTAAAATGTCCACAATCCGCATCATAATCATATCCGTCATGCCGCCCAGATACCCGGCAATACCGCCGTAGAGCACACCGATCACCATGTTGATGGCCGCCGCCGTAAAGCCGATGGTAAGACTAATTCTGGCCCCGTACATGGTGCGCACAAAAATATCCCGCCCCATCTTATCCGTGCCGAAGGGGTGGGCCAGGCTGGGCCATTCCAGCATATGGGCGAAGTCCGTCTGGTCGTAGCTGTACGGCGACACAATAGGCACAATCACAGCCAGGAGCGTAATCACAACAATCACTCCCAGCCCGAACATCGCCAATTTATCTTTTTTCAGGCGGAGCCAGCAGTTTTCCCAGTAGGAGATGCTGGGGCGGTCGATCTCATCCAGATCCCGCTCCGACTGTGTCACCGGCTCCAAAAGCTCCCGGGGGATCTCATCCCCCATGGAGTATCCCTCCTGTCTTTCCATATATTCCATGGGTCTTCACCTACTTTGTAATCTTTACTCTGGGGTCGATAACCGCGTAAAGGATATCCACGATCAGGTTGCAGACCACGATCATGGTACCCACAAAAATAGTCAGTCCCAGGGTTACCGAATAGTCCCGGTCGCTGATGGCGGAAACGAAATAGCGCCCCAGCCCCGGTATGCTGAACAGCTTTTCAATAATAAAGGTTCCCGTCAGCAAAGCCGCCACCATAGGCCCCACGTAGGTCACCACCGGAAGAATCGAATTCTTCAGGGCGTATTTTCCAACCACCTGAAACTCCGGCACGCCCTTGGAGCGCTCAGTACGGATATAATCCTGGCGCATGGTTTCCAGCATGCTGGAGCGCATAAGCCTTGTAATATAGGCGATCTGGGAAAATGCCATGCAAAACACCGGCAGCACATAATGCCGCCAGGATGTAAGCCCGTAGGAAGGGAACAGCTTCCACTTCTCACAGAACAAATACATCATCAGCACGCAGACCACAAAGCTGGGCACCGACACGCCGATGGTGGCAAACACCATGGAAGCCCCGTCGGGAAGCTTCCCCCGCTTCACCGCCGCCACGATTCCCAGGGGAATCCCCGCCGCCAAGGCCAGAGCCACGCCCCAGGCGCCTACCTTAGCGGACACCGGAAAGCCGTTGGCAATCAGCTCGTTTACCGTGGTATCCTGCCGTTTAAAGGATACGCCCATGTCCCCTTTCAGCAGATTTCCCAGATATTTCACGTACTGCACCGGCACCGGGTCATTAAGCCCGTACTTATCCGCGATCTGCTCCAAAACCTTCTCCGGCACGTTCCGTTCCTCCGCCGGGCTGAAGGGCCCGCCGGGAATGGCGTGCATCAGGAAAAATGTAATGGTGACTAAAACGAAGACGGACACCAGCCCGGCTCCCAAGCGCTTTAGAATATATTTAAACATAATCTACCGCCTCTCATAGCGAATGCAAAAAAACGATGCCCGCTCACCTTTCGCAGCGGCATCGCTCCTTGTGAAAAATTATACCCATTGAGCCTTTAAAAGTCAATACAAAACCATTGATTTTTCCTTCCCGCCACTTTATAATCGTTTCCATTGGGAAGGAATTTCCATCGGAAAGGAGCCTTCATCGGAAAGGAGCGAAAATGGATTTATGAAAGTTTACATCAGCGTGGATATTGAGGGAACCGCCGCCGCCGCTTCCTGGCAGGCTACGGAGCTAGGAGACAAGGAGCATGGGCCCGCTGCCCGCCAGATGACCCTGGAGGCGGCCGCAGCCTGCGAAGGAGCCCTGAAGGCGGGGGCTACGGAATTATATGTAAAGGACGCCCACGACAGCGGCAGGAACATGGATCTCTCCCTGTTTCCAAAGGAGGCGCGGATCATATACGACTGGTCCCTGACGCCGGACTCCATGATCGCGGGACTGGATTCCTCCTTTGACGCCCTCCTGTTTGTAGGGTATCATTCCCCGGCGGGACTTCCCGGCAATCCCCTCTGCCATACCATGAACCGTGATAATTGCTGGGTGAAGATCAACGGGCAGCTGGCCTCGGAGTTTACCCTTCACGCCCTGTTAGCCGCCTCAAGAGGAGTTCCCTCCGTCTTTCTCTCCGGCGACGAAGCCCTGTGCCTCCACGCCCGCAGCCTGGTGCCGGAGATCACCACCGTAGCGGTAAAGGACTGCCTGGGCCGGGCAACCATCAGCCGCTCCTCCGCCTGGAGCCTGGAACAGATCCGCGAAATGGCGGCCCAGTCCCTGTCCCGCCCTTCCCTCTGCCTTCCTGAGGTCCCTAAGGAGCTGGTAATGGAAATCCGCTTTAAAGATTATTTCAGGGCCCTGCGGGCGTCCTACTATCCCGGCGTCACCCGGCTGGACGACTGCACGGTATCCTACCGTGCCCGCTCTATGGACGAGCTGATGGCGGCGCGGATGTTTATTTTATAAAATTCAAAAAAATGGTTGACATTTGCCCGAACTTCCGCTATAATTGCTTTTGCTGTTGAAGAACAGCAATGCGTCAGTAGCTCAGCTGGATAGAGCATACGGCTACGGACCGTAGTGTCGGGAGTTCGAATCTTCTCTGGCGCGGACGAAAGACCCTGTAAGCGTAAGGCTTGCAGGGTTTTTATTTTTACTCTTTCATATCCTCTTCCAGCACGGTTCGGATCGCCTTCTCAATGGCCGGCGTCATCCGCAGCACCCGGATCTCGCTGGTCACCTGGCCCATTCCTTCCTCGAAAGTCATGGAGGGCCTGCGTACCAGCAGATCCTTTAGGGCGGTGTAATACATCAGAATATACGTTACGTCTTCCTTTGGCAGAAGCTCCTTCAGTCGGGCACGCACCCTTTTTCTGTGCTCCAGGCCGCCCGGAAATACCCGCTCGCTAAACTCCCGAAAATCCCTTTCCTTTTCCTCCCGGCTCCTGAAATCCAGCCATCCTCTTCCCATCTGTTTCTACCTCCTACTCTTCCACGCCATTTTTCGCGCAGATATCCTTTAAACAGCAGCGATCGCAGTAAGGCTTGGTTCTGGCTGTGCAGACCTCCCGCCCATGATAAACCAGACGGTGGCAGAAATCGCTCCCCTCTTCAGGCGGAATCAGCTTCCACAGCGCCATCTCAACCTTTTTGGGCTCTTTAACCCCGTCCACCAGCCCCATGCGGTTTACCAGGCGGATACAATGAGTATCGGTCACAATGGCCGGTTTTCCAAACACGTCCCCCATAATCAGGTTGGCGCTCTTTCTGCCAACGCCCGGAAGCTTTAAAAGGGCGTCAAAATCCTCCGGCACATTTCCGCCATACTGGTCCCGCAGAATCTTCATGCAGGCGCTGATATCCCTGGCCTTGCTCCTTCCCAGGCCGCAGGGCTTCACGATCTCCTCGATTTGCTCCACCGGGGCCGCCGCCAAGGCGTTTACATCGGGGTATTTCGCGTATAAATCCTGAACCACCACATTCACCCGCGCGTCCGTACACTGAGCCGCCAGCCGCACGCTGACCAAAAGCTTCCATGCCTGGTTATAATCCAGGGTACAGCCCGCATCCGGATATTCCTTTTTCAGCCGCTCAATTATCTCAAGGGCAAGCGCTTCTTTTGTCATATGTATTGATCCGCCTTTCCACTACAAATCCTTTAATTGCATATGTTATAGTAAACTCAAATGGTCTTTAACCATTTCTTCCCGCGTCCGCTCTCCTAACTCTTTCTGGGGCAATTTCTTACTAATTATCTCATACGCACTGTCTATAAATATTTCGTAAATTTTTGCCATATATATGTCCCTTTTGCTGCGTTCCAACTCCATTTCAACACTCGCCATATACGATTTCGCCCGCAATAATAAAAAAGCGGTTTCACCATTTACGATCATAAATCAAAATCCCTTCATTTGCGGCCGCTTTCATGGCCCCTGTAAGTACATTTGTATTTTTAAACCAGGCGCTCTCCGCGCACATTGCGTCATCGGCAGTTGATTCCGGCATAATCTCAAAATATAGCTCCGCCATATCTTCCCGATACTGCTGCTTATTTGTATAAAGGAAGCATAAATCAACATCCGATTGTTCCGTACAATGTTCCGTTATTGCGGACCCAAACAAAATAACTTGATCGATCGATTTAAGCTGCGGAAAAATCGAAAGGTACTTTTTAATTCTATTTTCCTTATTCTCTGCAATTCGGACAATTGCGCCATTTTTCAATTTCAAGTCAACTAATCTGCACATTTCTTCCTCCAAATCCGCCTTCACGCTTTTGCGCCACTCAATCTCATTGCCAAAAGGCGCCCCGGACATCCCGGAACGCCCCTTTTAGTTTCCTGAACGATTGCTAGAAATATTTTCTGCTTCCCCAAAGATTACTCTTCTTTAAATCCAGATATTCGTTATAGGCCTTCTCCAAAATCTGCTTTTCATTGGCAAACTTAAGCAGATGGTAAGCCTCGTAAAACTTATAATACCCGGAATCCAAAAAGTATTCTTCCCGCTGTGGTTTGCTGTAATAGCTGTCTGCCATCATCAAATACCAGTGAACGTCCTTTTCCACTACGTCCTGAGGCGTATTGAATGAATATTGGCTCTTTCCGATATACTTGATGATGGAGGCGCTGACCCCCGTTTCCTCCTTTACTTCCCTGAGGGCCGTCTCCTTATACTCCTCGCCAGCTTCTACGGTTCCCTTGGGAAGGACCCAGCCCTCGTACTTGTTCTTGTAATTCTTATATAGCACCAGGATCTTCCCACGAAATATAACCACACCGCCGCAGCTCGTTGCTTCAATCATTGCAATTCCTCCTGGTTTTGGTGTGTATCCGGCGCAGGCTCTAACCACCGTCCGCCATCAGGTGAGCGGACTGTGCCTGCGTCATAACTGGCTTTAGTATACAACTTTTAAACGGGATATGCAAGGGCGAATCAGCAGCGGCAGCCCGGGCCCATTTTTTAAGACTGCTCTCTTATTCCTGAAACCCTTCCTTTTTGGCCTCCCTGTTCATCTCCCACAACACGCTGGACTGAAGGATGATGGCCACAATAAAGCTGATCACATCGGATATGGGCTGGCTGATCTGAATCCCCAAAAAACCCATGCGGGCGGAGAGAATGATCACCAGTGGGATGAAAAACAGGCCCTGTCTGGACATGGCCATGATGGAGGCCCGAAATCCCTTTCCAATGGTCTGCATCATCATATTGCACATGGTGATCCAGCCGATTAAGGGGAAGGAAATGCACTGGAACCGCAGGCTCCTGGTTCCATAGCGGATCACCTCCGGGTCCTTGCGGAAGAGAGATACCAGCCCCTGTGCGCCGAACCATCCAAGAATCGCCATCCCCAGCAGAAATACGGTGGAAACGCGGACGCAGAACCAGAAGCCCTTCTGGACGCGGCGGTATTTTTTCGCGCCGTAGTTGAAGCCGCACACCGGCTGGAAGCCCTGGCCGAAGCCGGTCATCACGGAGGCGGCGAAGTTGGTGATCCGGGTAACGATAGACATGGCCGCGATGGCCGCGTCCCCGTAAGGCCGGGCCATCAGGTTCATACAGGCCGTGGACACGCTTCCCAGGCCCTGGCGGCAGAGAGACGGCGCTCCTCCGTTTAAGATAATCTTATAGCGCCTCACGCTGGGCGAAAAATTCCGCAGCTTAATATGGAGATTTCCCTCCACCCTGGTTCCCCGAAACAGCAGGCAAAAGCTGACGAACTGGCTGAAAATGGTAGCCCAAGCCGCCCCGGCCACCCCCATGTCAAATACATAGATCAGCAGCGGATCCAAGGCGATATTGAGCACAGCCCCGGAGGTCAGCCCGATCATGGCGTAAAAGGCACTGCCCTGGAACCGCAGCTGATTGTTTAGCACCAGGGCCGCCGTCATATAGGGCGCTCCCAGCAGAATCACCCCCATGTACGCCTTAGCGTGGGGCAGAATAGTGGGCGTGGCCCCCAAAAGGTAGCACAGCGGCTCCAAAAAGATCAGTCCCACCGCCATAATCCCCAGCCCGGCGATAAAAGCGGATACAAACCCTGTAGCCGCCATCTTAGAGGCCTCCTCAAAGTTCTGCTCCCCCAGCTTTCTTGACACGTAATTGCCGGAGCCATGGCCGAAAAAGAACCCAAAGGCCTGGATCACCGCCATCACGGAAAATACGATTCCCACCGCCGCCGTGGCGCTGGTGCCGATCTGCCCGACGAAAAAGGTGTCCGCCATATTATAGAATGAGGTCACCAGCATGCTGACAATAGTGGGCCCCGCCAGACTGCAGATCAGCTTCTCCACCGGCGTCGTAGTCATCTTAATCACTTTTTCTTCTTGTTTTTTTCTTTCCTCCGCTTCCCCTGACATACCTTCTCTTCTCCTTTTTGTCTACTTGTAACCGTCCTGCATTCCTTTAAAAATTTTCTCCGCCGTAATGGGCAGCTCCCGAATCCGCACTCCTACCGCGTTGTAAACCGCATCCGCAATGGCAGGAGGCGGCGTATTGATCACCACTTCCCCGATGGATTTCGCTCCAAAGGGCCCGGTAGGCTCGTAGCTTCCCTCAAATTCCACCCGGATGGTCCCCACATCCAGCCGGCTTGGGATTTTGTACTGCATCAGGGAGTTCTCATACATCTGTCCGCTGGGCGAATAGGTAATATCCTCATAAAGAGCCATTCCGATCCCCTGAGCCAGTCCCCCCTCAGTCTGAACTCTAGCCAGATTCTCATTTAAAGGCGTTCCGCAGTCCACTGCGGCCGCGAAATCCAGCAGACGAACGGCCCCCGTTTCCCGGTCGATCTCAACCTCTGCCGCTCCCGCCATAAAGGGCGGCGGGGAAATGGGCGAAGAATGGGACTCGCAGGCGGACAGGGCGTCGCTGTTGCTGCACATCACCCGGTTTCCGATCTCCTTTAAGGAAATCTCCAGCTCCTTTTCTTCCTCTGTTCCCGGCCGATACACCCGTCTTCCGTCAAAGAGAACCTCCTCTGCCCCGCAGCCCAGATACTCCGCTCCCTTTGCCAGGATCTTTTTCTTTAAGCTCTCGCAGGTCTTCACCACCGCCATACCGGTCAGATAAGCGGTGCTGGAGGCATAGGAACCGGAATCATAGGGCGAGATATCCGTATCCGTCCCGTATACCACAATCTCATCCACCGAGCAGTCCAGACACTCCGCCGCCACCTGAGCCAGAGTCGTATCGCAGCCTGTCCCCATATCGGAAGCACCGATGGTCATGGAATAGAAGCCATCGTCATTAACCTTGATGGATACCGAGGCAACATCCACTCCGGCGATGGCGGAGCCCTGCATGGCCATAGCCAGGCCCACCGCCCGCACTTTGCCGTTTCCCATATCGACTCTGGGATATTTTTCATCCCAGCCGATCATCTCCTTTACCCTGGCAACGCAGCGGTCCAGGGCGCAGCTGTCGGTCCGCTCCCCATAGTAAGCCGGCATCACGTTTCCCTGGCGCACCATGTTTTTCTCCCGCAGCTTCACCGGATCCATGTGAAGCTTGGCCGCCAGCTCGTTCACCGCCGACTCCACCGCGAAGATGCCCTGGGTAGCGCCGTAGCCTCTGTAGGCCCCGGCGGACATGCGGTTGGTATAAACCACATCATAGGCAAAACGGAAAGCCTTAGGCGTCCCGTACAGGGGAATGGACTTATGGCCGGACAGTCCCACCGTCGTAGGCCCATGCTCCCCGTAAGCCCCTGTATTAGATAAGGTATAGACGTCCATGGCCTGGAAAATGCCTTCCTCATCGCAGCCGATCCTTACCCGCACCTCCATCTCATGGCGAGGCGAGGAAGCGATCTGGGATTCGTAACGGCTGAAAATGATCATGGACGGCTTTCCGGTCAGCCATGTTACAATGGCCGGATACACCTCGGACACCGCCGTCTGCTTGGCTCCAAAGCCGCCGCCGATCCTGGGCTTTACCACCCGGACCTTTGACTTGGGGATATCCAAAGCGTTGGCGATGATCCTGCGCACATGGAAGGGGACCTGTGTGGAAGAAACAAGGTTCAGACGGCCGTACACGTCCATGTTTGCGTAGGTGCGGAAGGTTTCCATCATAGCCTGCTGATTGGCCTTCGTATGGTAAACCCGCTCGATCACATGGGGGCAGGAAGCCATCACCTCATCCACATTTCCCTCTTCCTCGCAGCCGGAGGCGCAGAGATTGCGCCGGTTGTCCGCGCCTACCTGGCACAAAGCCCTCCAGTTTTCTTCCGGATGAATCAGAATCCGTCCATCCTTTGCCTCATGGGGATCCAACAGGGGCTCCAGCACCTGGTACTTCACCTTGATCAGCCGCATGGCATGATCTACCTGGCCTTCCGTCTCCCCGGCCACAATAGCCACCGCGTCCCCCACAAAGCGTACCCTCTGATCCAGGATCAGCCGGTCGTAGGGACTCGGCTCTGGATAGGTCTGCCCCGCCAGGGTAAAGCGCTTGTCCGGCACATCCTTGTAGGTAAGGACGCACTCGATGCCCGGCAGCTTCCGCGCCACTGCACAGTCGATCTCCCGAATCAGGGCGTGGGCATAGGGGCTTCTCAACACCTTTACCACCAGGCAGTCCTTAGGAGCCAAGTCCTGAGTATACACCGGCTTGCCCGTCACCAGGGCCATGGCATCCTTCTTCACCACCGGCGCGCCTACCACCCTCAGCTTTCCTTTCATCTCCCAGCTCATCAGCCCTGGCCCCCTTTCTCCAGCAGGTATTTGCGGATCGCCCGCAGCTGCGACATGTACCCGCTGCAGCGGCATAAGTTTCCCGCCAAATATTCCTTAATCTCTTCCTCCGACGGATTCTTAAGCTCCCGCTCCATGGCCAGCACGTTCATGATCAGTCCCGGACTGCAGAAGCCGCACTGCTCTCCGCCCTCCGCCGCCAGGAAGCGTCCAAATTCCTCCGCCTCCTTCTGAAGCCCCTCCAGAGTCTTCACATGGCGTCCATCCGCCCGGGCCGCCAGCGTCGAACAGGAAAGAATGGGCTTCTCATCCATCCACACCGTACACAGGCCACAGTTTGCCGTCTCACAGCCTCTTTTCACACTATAGCAACCCAGCTCCCTCAGCAGATCCACCAGCAGAAGATCCGCCTTCACTTCCCGCTGCACCGCTTTTCCATTTAGCCGAAATTGTATTCTCATCCCTTGCTGACGCTCCTTCCCGTCAGGCTCTCCATCAGCCTGCGAATGTACACCTGTGCCAGCGCCTTCCGGTATCCGGCGCTGCCCCTTAAGTTCGTGCCAAAAGTGAAATGCTCCGCCGCCTCCTTTGCCAGCTGTCCCAGGCTGTCGTGGCCGTCGTCCAGGATACGGATCACCTGGGCCCTGGCCGGCCTTGCCCCCACGGACACGTCCCAGTAATGCCCTAGCCGCGACACGCAACAGGCGATTAAAGGAAAGTCTGTCTGGCTATTTCTCTGGGAAGCGTAGGCCGCCTTTCTTCCATCCTTGCGGATGATCATCCGCACCAGAATATCCCGTTCCTTGCCGGAAACAGGACGGGCGGCAAACTCCGCTAGGGGAATCCTGCCTCCCTTATAAAGCTCCACATAGGAATCCAAGGCCATCATGCAGGTAAGCACATCGGAAAATCCAAAACGGCCGTAGATGCTTCCCCCCACGGTGGCGCAGTTTCGCATCTGAACCCCCACAATGTGACGGGTACATTCCTTAAAAATCCCCCCGAAATACCGGTTTAAGCCCTCATGGACCTCCAGCTGCCGCAGGCTGCACATGCAGCCGATAGAAAACCCATCCTCCGTCTCTTCAATCTCATCCAGCCCTAGGCCGGACAAATCCACGATCACCCGCTTGGTAAGGGAGGTCATCTTCATCCAAACCATGCCGCCCACCACCAGGCTGCTGCGCTTCTGGCACAGCTCATACGCTTCCTCCAAATCTCTAACCTTTACGTAATCCTCCGCTCGGAACACCGCCGCTCTCCTCTCTTCTCGCAGGAGCCCTTATTAAACAGCTATAAAGCCCGGAAATGCCTGCCACTTCCGAGCTTTCAATCTGACGGACCCTTGCTGTCGTTTTTGTGTAATTGTCAGTTTGATTATACCGTGTCCACGAACCTCTTCCTTCGCCTGCGGCTCCGACTCGCTAAGTGGACAGGTATGACTCGCACTAGGCTCGAGAAGACCTCGCCAAGTGCTCATATTATACCATCAAACCCATGGTTTGCCAACCCTCTTATCCTCTACTCATATACAGGTCGAACAGCGTCCTGGCGATGGGGCCCGCCACGGCGCCTCCGCTTCCGGCCTCCTCCACGATCACCGTCACCACCAGCTTGGGATCCTGGGCAGGGGCAAAGCCGGTAAACCAGGCATGGGTTTCTTTTCCTGTCTCAAATTCCGCGGAGCCTGTTTTTGCCGCCGCGCTGTAGGCGTCGGTCCGAACCGCAGAGCCTGTTCCCTCGGTCACCACCGCCTCCATCAGCTCCGTAAGCCCCGCCGCCTCCCCGGCGGTCATTAGCTCCCCATATGCCTCCGGCAGGAATTTCTTAATCTCCTCTCCTGCCCCGTTCTCCACCCGGTCCAACAGGTAAGGCTTCATCAGGGTTCCGCCGTTGGCGATGGCCGCCGTAATCATAGCGTTGTGAATGGGGGTGATCTGGGTGGCCCCCTGGCCCATGGAGGTCTGAAGAATCTCCCAGGTATCCGCTCCCTCTTTCATCACAAAGGAACTTTTGCTGTAGGGAAGGCCGGATAGGGGAAGGGAGCTATTAAACAGCAGATCCTCAGCCGTAGCGGCAAAACCGGAGAGCTCCAGGTTCAGCCCCAGATTGGCGAAAGCGCCGTTGCAGGAATTGGCAAAGGCCCGGACAAAATCCTGGGAACCGTGGGCCGTGCTGTGATAGCAGCGGATCTGGTATTCTCCATTTTCATAAACTCCATCGCAGTCAAAATGATAATCCTTATAATCCTGGGGCCGCTCCCGCATATACTCCAGGGCGGTGACGATCTTAAAGGTGGAGCCCGGCGGGTATAAGCCCTGGGTCACCCGGTTTAACAGCTGTCCCTGGGTATTCTCCGGGCTTGCAAGGCTCTCCCAGTCTGCCTCCACCGTATTGGGATCATATCCGGGTTTGGATACCATCGCCAGGATCTTGCCCGTATCCGGCTCCATGGCGATCACCGCTCCCCTCCGATCCCCCAGGGCGCTGCTTGCCGCCTGCTGGAGCTCATGGTCCAGGGTGGTGTAGACGCAGTCTCCGGGATTTTTTTCCCCTGCGGCCAGATTGGCCGCCTGCTCCACCAGATTCACATGGGAGCTCAGCAGATAAAAATTCGCCAGGGCCTCCACCCCGGTCTTCCCTCTGGCAGAGTATCCCACCACGTGGTCATACAGGTTCCCGTAAGGGTAAACCCGAACTTCATTCCCCTCCCCGTCTAACTGGGTCTGGGCCAAGACCGTGCCGTCGGAGGCCAGTATTTCTCCCCGCGTCACCCGCTCCGCAAAGCTGTCCAGCCGTGGATTATATGAATTATTAATCACATCCTCCCGCTTTATCTGAAGGAAATATCCCATATAGACCATCATTCCCAAAAACAGAATGATCACCCCGTAAACCAGCTTCATGATATTCCGGTTGGCCTTCGGATTCGGCTCCGCTTTCTTCAAGGCTATCAGCCCTCCTCCATTTCTTCCTCGTCGTTCAGCTTCAAAATATAAAGACCCTGGATTACCCCAAAAAGGATAAAGGTACTGAAAATCGAGCTCCCGCCGTAGCTGACAAAGGGCAGGGTCACACCGGTGGAAGGGATGAACTTGGTCACCCCGCCTACGGTTAAAAACACCTGGATAATGTACTCCAGCCCCAGTCCAAAGGCGATCAGCTTGTAAAATACCGCCCGCATCCGGGTAGCGATCAGCATAAACTGCAAAAAACAGCCCAGGCAGATGAGAAGCAGACAGAGGGCGAAAATCCCTCCCATCTCTTCTGAAATAGCCGCGAAGATAAAATCCTTCTCCACCACCGGGATTTTCTGCGGAAGTCCCTGGCACAGTCCCATGCCGAACCAGCCGCCGGTGCCGATGGCAAAGAGGGACTGGGTCACCTGGTAGCCCGTATCCTCAATATCCGCCCAGGGATTCCTCCATGCCTCCACCCTGCGGCGCACATGGTCAAAAAGCAGATAGCCGCCGATAGCCGCCGTACCTCCAAGGGCCGTTCCGGCGGCAAGATAGCTCCACCTTCCCGTGGCGATAAACAGCATGGCCGCATAGGTCACAAAAAAGAGGAAGGCTCCCCCCAGATCCCGGGAAGCGGCTAAAATCAGCACATGAAGGGCCGCCACCCCGGTGGTTAAAAGAATGGTTTTAAACTCCAGGGATTGATAAAACATGGATGCCACAAAAAATACGAAGGTGATCTTCACAAATTCCGACGGCTGGATGGAGATCCCGCCTACCGTCAGGGACAGCTGGGCGCCAAAGCTGGTATTTCCGGCCAGGCACACCGCCCCCAAAAGCAGGATACCCGCTCCGGCGTAAAGCCACTGGAGGCGGTACAGCTGCCAGAACCGCTCCATCACATAGGGAATCAGCCAGGTAGCGGCAGCAGAGGCCACCACGATCACGAACTGCCGCAGTACATTGTCCAGGCTGCCTCTTGCCAAGCCGATGCGGGTCAGCATGATCAGGCCTACGGACAAAAGCATACAGGTATTGTTTACCAGCAGCCTGGAAACATTGCGGTAGATCAGACGGTAGAGGAAAATATAGCAGAGGAAAAATGCGGCCTGAGCCCCGTAGAAGGCCCACAGCATCAGCCTCAGCATCTCATTCTCGGTCCGAAAGGCCATGGTCAGGTAGGCCAGAAAATGGATCAGGAACATGCAGCGGTTCTGCCGCCCGCACACCTTATGCCGCCGCCCTTCCTCCAGGGTAAAATAGCGGAAATTGGCATAGGTGTAGAGAACCATCAGAAAAATCATCAGGTATTTGGAAATTTCCGCAATCAGATTCGTCATGGCATTCTCCTTACTGCCTTACTCTACGCCCCGTTTAAAATGACCTCTGGTAAAATCCTTAAAGGGCCCATCCGTCTCCTTCCCCTCCAAAAAAGCCTCCCGGAAGGCCCGGATCACTGCCGCCGTCTCTTCCCCTGTCTCCGTGGTGAAATTTAGCCTCACCACCTGGGGAGCCAGTCCCAAAGCCAGCTTCTCATTCCCCAAAAGGGATAGGGGGGCGCTGTTGTAAATGGTATTATAGCAGAAATCGCAGCGGTTCTTCACCGGCATCCGCACCCCGGTGCGATCCCTTAACTCCATCAGTCCGTTCCGGTGCCGGCAGCCCCCGGTGGTCTTTCGGATGCACTGGGCCGACACCATCATGGGGATCCTGCCGTAAACGATCAGCTCCGTGGGAATTCCAAGAGCCCTGCTGCCCCCGGCCACAGCCTCAAGCTGGCGGCTGTTTAACTCCCAGGGGAAGGTCAGGCGCTTCGCCCCAAAGCCCTGAAGCACTGCCGCCGTCTCTCGGTTCCAGCAGTAAATCCCGGCATCAAAAATCAGGGGCAGGCGGGCCAGAGGGCCGCCTAAGTTTTGAATCCACAAAAGCTCTTCCAACGTGCGGAGCAAAATCAGGTCAAATCCTGCCCCCTCCGCCTCCTGCAGGTGGGCCTTTAAAAATCCTTCCCCCTGGGCGCGGAAAATATGGGGCAGGGCCAGTCCGCAGGCCTTTCCCCGCTCTCTGCAGCGCATAACTGCCTTCTTCCAGCCATCCGGGGCAAAGCCTCCGGCATCCAGATAAATTCCAGCCACTCCCGGGTCCGCCAAGGCTGCAGGAAGCTGACGTTCCTCTTCCAAAAAGACCCACAGCTGGGGCTTACCGAAAGCTTCCGGCTCTCCTTGTCCGGCCCCTATGCCCTGCTTTTCGGCTGGCTTTAGGGCCATCTTAACCGCACCGTCTTTTTCCTCCGGCTCTTCCCTTCGGCTCTCCTCTAAAATTCGCCCCTCTAAAAGCTCCAGTCCCTTCCGTCGCAGATCGTTTAAGGCCTGCACCGGCAGGAACAGATTTCCTTCAATCTCTCCCTCCAGGGCTTTTAGGGCAAAGGGAGTTCCGCCGGTCTTTCCAATCTGCTTTCGCACCTTCTCAAGGGTCAGAGGCTGGTTCTGGGCCGGGCCTGGGCAGGCTCCCTCTGCCTGTACCTCCACCGTCTTCACCCTTCCATGGGAGCCCCGAAGAGCAGCCGCCAGCTTCAAAAGGGAGGGCTCTCCCCCTTTTAAGGATACCCAGCCGGAGACATTTTCCTTCACCTCGCTATTGACATAAAGACGATCCAGCTCGTCAAAAAGCTCCTGATTGCCCTTGCGGAAGGCAGGCTTCTCCTTTAAGGCCACCATGGACTTCCCATTGTGCTGGCGGTAATACCCCTCTGTAAAGCCGCCCCGGTCAAAAAGATCAGCCAGCTCCTTCTTGTCCTCCGGCTCCACAAAATAGCCTTCCTGCCCGTATTCCAGATAGCGGTCCACATATTTCCGGTAAACCCGCACAACTCCGGCGGTATAGCGGGGACTCTTCATCCGCCCCTCGATCTTCAGGGAATATACCCCTGCCTCGGCGATCTGGGGGAGCAGATCCAATGTGCAGAGATCCTTTAAACTCAGCAGATATCGCTCCTTCGGGGAATTCACCGTCTCTTTTTTTCCGCTCTCAAAGGCATCGTAGGGCAGGCGGCAGGGCTGGGCGCAGCGCCCTCGGTTGCCGCTTCTTCCCCCGATGAGGCTGCTCATCAGGCATTGGCCGGAATAGCAGTAACACAGCGCTCCGTGGACGAAGCTTTCGATTTCAATATCCACCTGATCCCGAATCCCTCGGATTTCCTCCAGCGTCAGCTCCCTGGCCGTCACTACCCTGGAGGCTCCCATCTCCTTTAACAGCCTCGCGCCGTAAGGGCTGGTGATGGTCATCTGAGTACTGGCGTGAAGGTCCAGCCCCGGAAAATGGCGGCGGATAAAATCCATCACCCCTAAATCCTGTACGATCACCGCATCCAGGCCCTCCCGGTAATAGGGCAGGAGATAAGCGTACAGCTCCTCCATCTCCTCTTCCCGAAACAGGGTGTTCACCGTCATATACAGCCTCCGGCCGTGAAGGTGAATGTAATCAATGGCCCGCAGCATCCCGTCCTCATCGGGATTATCGGCATAGGCCCGGGCCCCAAAACGGCTGCCGCCCATATAGACCGCATCCGCCCCGGCGGCTACCGCCGCCTTCATGCTCTCCACCGAACCGGCCGGAGCCAGTACCTCCAGCCTTTTTCCTCGATCCATCATACCAGTCTCTCTGCTCCTTCCCTCCCTTGAAAGAAAAAATGTCCCATCTCCCCTGATGAGACACTCCTTCCTCCGGCAACCTGTTTTCAATGTTTCTTATGCCCGCCGCTTCTGGCCTCCATAGCGGCATGGATGGCCTTGCGGGTCAGCTCCTGATCTCTTGAGGCAGCAGCCTCCTTCGCGGCAAAATCCCCTTCCGGCTCCGGCTTCCTTTTTTCCTCGATCCAGCCCTCCACCGTCTTCTTCTCCTGTCCCTCGAACCGAACCGCCACAGTCTGACCTTTCTCCTTGCTCAGGGCCTCCAGCTGGCTCTGGCGCTCCGCCAGATCTTTAAGCACAGCCTCCAACTTCATCTGCGTGCTCACCAGCTCATGCTTTAAGCTGTAAGTCTCCCGCTCCATCTCGTCTCTCTGTTCCTTCACCATCTCGGCCTCTTCCTGGGCCTTAAAATAATCGTCTGCTATGTTAAGCGCGATCATGGCTGTCTGGTACTCGTTGTTCTGCTTGGTAAAGCCCGGCAGCCTGCGCATGGTTCCGATCTTCTCATTGACATAAGAAGCAACCCGCTGAAGATAGCCCTCGTCCTCGCTGCCTCCCAGCGTATAAACCTTCCCGTCAATCAATACCTGTGTATAATGTTTCGAATCCATCTGCTATCTCCTGACACAATTCTTTATGGTGAGTATACTATAGCATACCTTTTCCTACATTTCCAGTCCTAAGTGACGGTAGGCCGCCTCGGTAGCCATACGGCCCCTGGGCGTGCGGTTCAGCAGTCCGTTCATCAGCAGGTAGGGCTCGTACACGTCCTCCAAGGTGCCCGCATCCTCCCCCAGGGCGGCGGCCAAGGTATCCAGCCCCACCGGCCCGCCTCCGAATTTATCGATGATCATGTGGAGAATGTTGCGGTCGTTCTGATCCAGCCCCAGCTTATCCACATCCATAATATCCAATGCAAAATCCGTCACCGCCCGAGTGATCACGCCCTCGTATTTCACCTGGGCAAAATCCCGGACCCGCTTTAAAAGCCGGTTGGCAAGCCGCGGCGTGCCTCTGGATCTTCTGGCAAGCTCCAGGGCGGCGCTTTCCTCGATCTCCACCTCCAGCACCTTGGCGGAATTAAGGATAATCACCTTCAGCTCCTGGGGCGTGTAAAATTCCAGCTTCTGCACCACCCCGAACCGGTCCCGCAGAGGCGCAGTCAAAAGCCCCGCCCTGGTGGTGGCCCCTACCAAAGTAAAATGAGGCAGCTCCAGACGCACCGACCGGGCGGTGGCCTCCTTCCCCAGCATAATGTCGATGGCAAAATCCTCCATAGCCGGGTAGAGCACTTCCTCCACCTGGCGGTTTAACCGGTGGATCTCGTCCACAAACAGCACGTCCCCCTCCTGGAGATTGTTCAGGATCGCCGCCATCTCCCCCGGCTTCTCAATGGCGGGGCCGCTGGTCACCTTCATGCGGACCCCCATCTCATTGGCAATGATGCCGGAGAGAGTGGTCTTGCCCAGACCTGGCGGACCGTAAAAGAGCACATGGTCCAGGGCTTCGTTCCTGGATTTCGCCGCGTCAATGTAGACCTTTAAGGTGGACTTTAACCGCTCCTGTCCGATGTAATCCTTCAAATAGCGGGGACGCAGGCTTGTTTCAATCTTCTGATCCTCCGCCGTCTCTTCTGTGGTAATCATTCTCCGTTCCATCTAAAAAACCTCCAGCACCTTTAAAAGGCCAGGAAACGCAAGGAAGCCTTTAACACCTCTTCCGCCGTCATATCCTGGACTCCTTCCACCCGTCCCACTGCCCGGGAAGCCTCGGAAGTGGTATAGCCCAATGCCACCAGCGCCTGAACCGCTTCCCTGCCGCTCTCGGGCGCGCCGGGAGCGGCGGCCTGGGACACTGGAAGCTCCCCTTCCCCAAGGTTGTGAAGCACCTCCTGGGCGGACATCTTATCCTTTAAATCCAAAATCAGCCGCTGGGCGGTCTTGGCCCCGATGCCAGGGGCTTTGGAGATGGCCTTGGCATCCCCGGTGATAATGGCAAGGCGCAGGTCGTCGGGCCTCAGGGCGGAGAGAAGGCCCAGCGCCGCCTTGGGCCCGATGCCGCTGACGCCGATCAGCTGCCGGAACATGTCCCGGTCCTGACGGGTCAAAAAGCCGTACAAGGCCATGCCGTCCTCCTTCACCTGGAAATAGGTATAAACCGTCACAATCTGGCCGATACCGGGGAGTCCGTCCAGCACCGAAAGAGGCACATGAACCGCCAGGCCCACAGGCCCCACCTCCACCACAATCTGATCGCCCTCAATGGCCGTAATCGGCCCCTTTATATATGAAATCATCTCGCTCATCCCGTCTCTTTAATTGGTCGGCTCCTATGCGTAAGCCTTCCGAAACCATCATTTGTATCATAACATAGACCGCAGGCCAATGCAAGGACTTCGAACAGACATTCGGATTCTTGACTTTTCTTTCGCCCTTCACTACAATGGACTACAGCAATGACGAAAGGAACGGCCTATGATACAGATTGAACATCCCATCCCCTTTTCCCCTTCCTACGACCTGACAAAAATCGGTCCTTTGGAGCAGCTGCTCTTTTTTGATATTGAAACCACCGGCTTTTCCGCCGATACCGCCAGCCTCTATCTCATCGGCTGTGTGTATTTCCAGGAGGGACAGTGGCATTTATGCCAGTGGTTCGCGGACAGCCGCCAGGCAGAGGCTCAGGTCCTGGAGGCCTTTTTCCAGCGGGTTCAGGAGTTTTCCATCCTGGTTCATTTCAACGGTGATACCTTTGACCTGCCCTTTCTCCAGAAGCGGAGCCAGCGCCTGCACCTTCCCTGCTCCTTTGGCGGGGCCGCCAGCGTGGACATTTACCGGAAAATCCGGCCTTTAAAACAGCTTTTGGGCCTCTCCAGCTTAAAGCAGAAGGCGGTTGAGGATTTCCTGGGAGTCTGCCGGAAGGACACCTTCTCCGGCGGGGAGCTGATTCCAATGTACGGCGAATATCTGAAAACCGGCGATGAGCGGCTGCTGCATTTTTTGCTGCTGCATAATGAGGACGACTTAAAGGGCATGCCTGCCATTCTGCCCATCCTCTCCTACGTGGATTGGCTGGAAGGCCCATTTTCCCTCACCAGCTGCCAGCTGGAGGAAGGAAGCGCCGTCCCCGGCCAGAAGGGCCCGCTATTGAATCTATCCTATTCCGGCCCTGTCTCCCTCCCCGCCTCCTTCTCGGCCCAGGCGGAGCATGTAAGCTGTTTTGCCCAAGGAAGCCTTTTGAAGCTTCAGGTGGAGCTCTATGAAGGGGAATTAAAATATTTCTATCCCAACTACCAGGACTATTACTACCTGCCCTGGGAGGATACCGCCGTCCACCGCAGCGTAGGGGCCTGCGTAGATCCGGAGGCCCGAAGGAAGGCCACGGCCAAAACCTGCTACACCCGATCCCAGGGCGTATTTTTGCCCCAGGCCGCCCCCCTCTGGTCCCCGGCCTTAAAGCGGGACTACAAGGATCCCCTTACCTTTGTGCCATACGACGCCGCCCTCTTTGAAGATCAAAAAAGCGCTTCCGCCTATGCCCTGCTGGCCCTGGAATACCTCCAAAACCACAAAGGAAAGGGAAAGCGCTAAAATCTCCCAGGTTCTTAACCGATGGGGGCCGTGGCCTCCTCTAACCACTGCCTTTCCGCCAAAGGCAGGCGGGGGCCGATCTTCTCGTACACCTGCCGGTGGTACTCGTTCAGAAGCTTTTTGTCCCGCTCTGATAGATAGGCCGGATCAATCCCCTCCCGGTCGATGGGAACCCAGGTCAGATACTCAAAGCCAAGGAACTGCCCGAACTGGTTTTTCTCTTCCTTCCGGCACAAAATCAGGTTCTCCGTGCGGATTCCATGGCTTCCTTCTATATAAATTCCCGGCTCGTCGGAGGTGATCATCCCCTCCTGGAGCACGGCGTTGTCCTTTAAGCTGTCCTTAACCCGAAAGCTGATGCGGTTGGGCCGCTCGTGAACATTCAGCAGATAGCCCACGCCGTGGCCGGTGCCATGGTTAAAATCCAGCCCGTAATTCCATAAAGGCTCCCTAGCCGCGTAGTCTAAGGTTACGCCCCGGCAGCCAAAGAGAAACCGCGCCGCTCCCAGCCGCAGCATACTGGCCAGCACCAGGGTAAAATGCATCCGCTGCTCATCGGTCAGGGGCCCCAGCACAATGGTCCTGGTAACGTCTGTGGTTCCCTCGTAATACTGGCCGCCGGAGTCTACCAGATAAAAGCCCTCCGGCTTTAAAAGAGCCTTCGACTCCTCCTTGGGGGCATAATGGCACATGGCCGCGTTGGCCCCGTAGGCGGATATGGTGTCAAAGCTGGGGCCAAGATAGCCCTCCTGCTCCCTGCGAAATTCCTCCAGCTTCTTCGCGGCGCTGATCTCATCGGCCCCGCTTTTTACCCCTTCTATTTTTAACCAATAGATAAAACGGGTCAGGGCCGTACCGTCCTTTAAGTGAGCCCGGCGCATATTTTCTATCTCCACCGGATTTTTCACCGCCTTAGCCTGGGCTGTGGGGTTCATCCGGTCCAGAATCCGGTTTTTTCCGCTGACCCTGCTCAGCAGGGCGGCGTTGACTCCATCCCGCTCCAAAAGGATATTCCTTCCCTCCAGGCGGCCTCCATAGTCGTAAAATGCCTCGTAGGGCAGAATCTCCACCCCCAGCTTCTTTAAATATTCCTCCGGCTCTCCCGCCAGAATCTGCCGGTTTACAAAGAGGCGGGCCTGCTCCTGCTCCAGCACTAAATTGGCCAGAAAGACGGGATTGTACTTCACATCGTCCCCTCTCAGGTTTAAAAGCCAGGCAATATCATCTAAGGAGGTCAGGATATGGACGTCCGCCCCCTCCTTCATCATCTGACGGCGCAGCTCCTTCAGCTTCTCTGCCGCGCTTTTTCCGGCGTATTTCTCATCTAGGATCCACACCGGACGGGCGGAAAGAGGCGGACGGTCCTCCCAGACCTGCCCCGCCAGATCCAGATTTCCCTCCAGCTTAATCTGTTTTCTCCCGAGCCTTTCCCTGGCCTTCTCCCACCAGGCCCCGCTGACGGTCCGCCCGTCAAAGCCCAGCGTGCCCCCCTGGGGCAGGTTCTGTTCCAAAAACTCCAAAACCGTGGGAACCCCCTCCTGGCCGGAACGCATAAGCTTAATGCCCGTTCCCTCTAACTGCCCGGCGGCCTGGACAAAATAGCGGCCGTCGGTCCAGAGGGCCGCCTCCTGCCTACCCACCAGAAGGGTTCCCGCCGACCCGGTAAAGCCGGACAGATAAGCCCGGCTCTTAAAATAATCCCCTACATATTCCGACTGGTGGAAATCTGCTGTCTCCACCAGATAGGCATCGATTCCATTTTCCTCCATCACCAGCCTCAGCCGGCCAAGGCGCTGACGGATTTCACTGCCTTTTTCTTCCATTTTCCTGCTCATCCTTTCTGTCCTACCGCTTCATCAGGGCGGCGTTTACCTGAAGGGGATCTTCCTCCCCCGCAAGAAGCCTAGCGCAGCTAAGCAGAGCGCACTCCACCATGTCGCTGACCGCCTCCGCCGTAAAAAAGGCGGTGTGAGGCGTCATCAGCACATTTGGCATGGCGCTTAATACGGCCATGTCGTGGTTTCCCGTAGGGCCTTCCTTAAAATCCCGGTAATAGATCCGGCCCTCATCCTCCACCACATCTAGGGCGGCGGCCCCCACTTTGCCCGTTTCCAGTCCCTCAATCAGGGCTTTTGTCTCGATAATGGAGCCTCTGGCCATATTGATCAGCACCACCCCGTCCTTCATCTGGCTTAAGGTCTGCCGGTTTACCATGTGGTACGTCTCTTCCGTGGCCGGGGTGTGGAAGGTGATCAGGTCGCACTCCTTCCAGATGGTATCCAGGCTCACATAATCCGCCAGCAGGCGCACCTCCTCCTTGGGGTAAAGGTCATAGGCCAGAATCCGGCAGCCAAAGGCCGCTAAAAGCTCGATCACCCGCTCTCCGATGCGCCCTGTGCCCACCACCCCCACGGTCATGGGCCCCAGCTCTCTTCCCCGGATGCCCCGCAGAGAGAAATCCTGGCTGATATAGCGGTTTAAAATAATCTTCATCCTGCGGATGGTCATGAGAATGGCCATCACCGTATATTCCGCCACCGTATTTGGCGTGTAGGCGGCATTGGTCACCCGGACGCCCCGCTCTCCGGCGTACCGCCAATCCACATGCTCGTATCCCACCGTGCGGGTGGAAATCAGCCGGACTCCGTATTCATACCAGCGGTCAATCAGCGCCCGGTCCACCGGATTGGTCAGGACGCAGGCGGCCTGGCAGCCCTTCAGCAGATCCGCGTTTTCCAGGCTTGGCAGGGCCTTGGTCGTCTCCACCTCGATGCCGTACTGCTTGCCAAACCAGGCAAAAAGCTCCTCCTCATCCTTTCTGCAGCTGAACGCCGTCATCTTCATCGTCGTTTCCTCCTGTCTTCCCGTCAGCTTGGTTCATTCCTCATAGCGTCCTCGATGGCCGCCCCGATGCCCTCGTTATAAGTAGGCTGGGCCCGCATGGCAAAGGACATCTGCTCTGCCGTCAGGCCGTTGGCGATGGCGGTGGCAATCTCCCCGATCATATCCGTGGCCCTGGGGCACATCAGCTGAGCGCCAATAATCCCCCCTGAGTAGGCCTCGAACACCAGACGGATAAAGCCCCTCTTTTCCCCGGAAATAATGGACTGGCCGTTATCCCGCATAGAGCAATGGCCGCAGCGCACCTTTAACCCGCTCTTTTTCGCGGCAGCCTCGGTAATTCCTACGGTGGCGATTTCCGGATTGGTGTAAATGCAGCTGGGCACAATGGGCAGGGCTACGAACATTCCCGAAGGCACTACCTCCAGCTTGATGCTGTGGGGCTTTTCGGCGATCCGCTCCACCACATAGGTTCCCTGGGCCGCCGCCACATGGGCCAGCTGAATGGCCGCCGACACGTCGCCGATGGCGTAGACCCCCGGTATATTTGTCTCAAACTCCGAGGAAACGGCGATCTTTCCATCCTCCGTCTCCAGTGTTACATCCGGCCCGCAGAGCCCGGAAAGATCAGGCCGCCTGCCGATGGCCGTGAGAATCTGGCAGCCGTGAATCTCAAAGGATTCCCCTTCCCCTTCAGGCGTTACAACGGCGCAAAGACCTGCGCCCTCCTCCTTAATCTCTGTCACGGTAGCGCCGCAGTAAACCTCCACTCCCTGGTCCCGCAGCTCCTGCTCCAGCTTCTCAGCCATCACGTCGTCCATGGCCGCCATCAGATGATTTTTCTTCTCTACAATCGTCACTCTTGAGCAGAGGTTATTGAAAATCGTGGCCATCTCCACCGCGATCACGCCGCCTCCCATAATCACAAGACGGTCAAAATTCCAGTTCTCCGCCGCCAGCAGGCGGTCGCTGTCCCAGACTCCGGGAAGATCAATGCCGGGAATCCTGCTTTTGATGGGCTTTGCGCCGGTGGCAATGATCACCGCCCGGCCCTGGTAATATTCCCTGCCGCCCTCCGTCAGCTCCACTTCCACCGTCCGGTCCCGCCTAAGAAGGGCCTTCCCGCTTACGATCTGAAGCCCGGCCTCATTAAATTTCTCCTGAATCCCCGCCCGGTAGCGCTGGACGGATTCCCGCTTATAGTGCTGCATTTTCTTAAAATCATAGGCGATCCCATCCGCCGATACGCCGAACTCATCGCAGCACTGCATCATATGAAACAGGTTGGTGGCGTATAAAAGGGACTTGGTGGGAATGCAGCCCTGATTCACACAGGTGCCTCCCAGCTTATTTTTCTCAATCACCAGGGTTTTTAAACCAAACTGAGCCGCTTTTAAGGCCGCAGTGTAGCCTCCCGGGCCCGCCCCGATTACGATCACGTCATATTGTTCCGCCATTTTTCTAAAATCCTCCCTTAATCCTTTGGTTCGTACTTTACTATTGTAACGCGTCTTTTGCCTGCTGTCACCTAAAAAAGCTTTAAATTCACGCAGGCCTTCCAGACGCCGTCCCGGTCGATCCGGTCCGTCACATAGTCCGCTGCCGCTTTAAGCTCCGCAAGGGCGTTGCCCATGGCTACGCCGATTCCCGCCTCCCGAATGATTTCCAGATCGTTCATACTGTCCCCAAAAGCCACCGTCTGAGCCAGGTCGATGCCGTAATACTGGCAGAGCCGCTTTAATCCCTCCGCCTTGGAGGCCTCCCGCTCCACGATATCCGCTCCCTGTTTTCCGGCAAACATGGGAAATTTAAAGTCGGGGAAATGCTCCTCCATCAGCGCCGCCCCCTCAGGGCCGCCTACGTAAGCCAGTGTCTTCACCGGCATGTCCATCAGCAGCCAGGGGTCTTTAAAGTTCCGCTCCGTACTTCCCCAGCGCTTCAGATCCATCTGCCGCACCTGGTCCGGACAGGTGTAAAAATCCCCTCTGCCATCGGAAATCCCGATGGAAAGGCTGTGCTCCTGGGCAAATTCCAGCAGCGCCCTCAGTTTCTCCTTGGGCATCAGGTGCTCATAGATGATCTCGCCCCCCGCGGCTACCCTGGTGCCGTTCATGTGGATCACCGCGTCCGCCTGAAGCTGATCCCGGTAAGGCACGCTGTAGGGAGCGTCCATATTGCGGCCGGTGGAAATCACAATAATATGCTCCGGCCTCAGCCGCCGGATCGCCTCCATGGCGCTGTCCGGAATTTTCCAGGTTCCATGATCCAATAGGGTCATATCCAGGTCAAAGCTAACGATTTTTTTCCTCTGTTCCTTTTGCGGCATAATCTTTGTCCTCGCAGTTGTTCGTTTTAAAAAATAGTAAAAATTTTTAAATTTCCTCTTTACAAATCTCAAAATACCTGCTATACTATCAAAGTTCGATCGGGGTATGGCGTAGCTTGGTAGCGCGCTCGGCTGGGGGCCGAGAGGTCGCAGGTTCAAATCCTGTTGCCCCGATTTTTTCAAACCACGTATTTGCGTGGTTTTTGTTTTTTATCTCCGCACCCTTGTGCGACCTGATTTCACTGAAATGTGTGCTTAGGGATGCCCTATACACCACAAATGCAGCACGGAAATTTTCCCGAAAATGGCTTAACCCCGGCATTTGCCGGGGTTTTTTATCGTCAAATACAATACAAATTATAACATGACCTTGTTTTTTTATCAATCATCCTTTGTCGCGCGTTTGTTCAGTAAAATGTCCCCAGCCATCCGAATATGCGCCCTATTCATAGACGGAATTTCATTAACGTCGCTCCGTGCATTACTTCCTGCCTTGGAAGCCCGGGGTCTTGATCGGCGTATAAAATTCCGTCACCATTACAAATGGAAGAGAATTGCTGCCGCTAAATCTGTTTTCCTAGGTGAGAGCCGGTTGTGAACAGCTTTCTCTTCCATTTTTGCACTCCTGCAAGGGGAGCGACGCCTCCTCCTCTTCCTCTTGCTGCTCAATCCACGCTCCCGCAAGGGGAGCGACGGAGTGATCCAGGAGCAGGAGCGGCTGAACCAAGCATTTCAATCCACGCTCCCGCAAGGGGCGCGACCGAATGAGACGTTCTGGATGGACTCACCAGACAAAATTTCAATCCACGCTCCCGCAAGGGGAGCGACGATCTTCTCCACGACACAGCAACTCGGCTGGTGGAATTTCAATCCACGCTCCCGCAAGGGGAGCGACTTGGCCTCCTTTCCCGTTAATTCCAGCAGAATCAATTTCAATCCACGCTCCCGCAAGGGGAGCGACGCCGATAAGCAACAGTGGTACGCTTATGCGGTTCAATTTCAATCCACGCTCCCGCAAGGGGAGCGACCAGGCCAGGGAAAATCCCGCCGCGGCTGCGGCCGCTTGTTTGACATAAAGATCCTCCTTGTCACAGGGGGCTGCGGGGAGCGATTT
>CALWQV010000019.1 GCA_944383785.1 uncultured Enterocloster sp.
CTACAATAGATTTCATCATACAGTCTCCTTTATATGTTTTTCTCGCAACTAACATCATAAAGAAAAACTGGATGATTATACAATAACCCCTTTATCCGCAGTAAAACAACGGTCTTAAATGAGCCGGTCTAAAATACTATTTTTCGATTTTGAGTAACAATCACCTTATGATTAGTACCTCTATTATCATAGATTGAAATATTTTTATCCGCATCTTTTTTCAAAAAAATGCCGTACAGACAATACCTTTCAAAAAAGATGCGGATAATAAAAAGCTTCGTATAAGATTTTTTATCCGAATGTTCGGATAAAAGATCGAGCGCTGGTTCCGTACCTTGAAGGACCAGTGGATGGCCGGACTTGACATGCGGGATTTCCATTCCCTGGATGAACTCAGGGGAAGCCTTTTCCCATTTGTCCATCGATATAACCTTACCGTACATTCCTCCCTTCATGGGAAAAGCCCCCAGGACCGGTTCTTTTCTGAACCGGAGCAGATCCGGCGGATACCGGTGGATGAGATCGACAAAACTTTCCTGCTGGAGATTGAGAGGCGCGTCTCCCCCGACTGCGTCATCACCATTGACCAGGTAGAATACGAAATCGATTACCGGTTCGCCAGGCAGCGCATCCGGCTGCGTTATTCCCATGATATGGAACAGATCTTTGTCGTGGAGCCGGATGGGGCTCTGACACCCATACGCCTGCTCAATAAACAAGAAAACGCCATCATCAAACCACGGAATATCATCACTGCGGATGCTGTCATGCAGGCAATCAATGACTGCGAACTCGGATGATCCCTGGCCATCACGTAATTTGCGTGATGGCTTTTGGCATCAGATAACCTGACAGAATGGCTGTAAATAATGCGGCTATCGTATGATCAGTTTTTTTTGAAACAGGCATAAATAATCTGATAAATGGAGCCGCATTTAATTTGCCGGATGACAAATAGATTTTACCATAAGAAGACCTAATTCTTAATAGCTATTTACAGAAAAACTTTCACACACTCCTTTCTCAAATAATCGCAATAATTAGCGTCCACTCGGTAAAATGAAAAATTCATATTGACCTCCCCAAAAATGGGGCTAAATCCTGCGATCCAGCCCCGTTTTTTTTAGCTCCCACTCTCTGGTAGGGTACACCGCTTTTTGAGTATCTCTCCTCTTCACTATTATTATACGTGGCAAATGAGCCTCTGTCACTCTTTTAGGCAGCCAAATCGGAACAACATATACGCCATTCGGCCTTCGGTACGCATAATCTCTGGCACTGGCTAATACCATTAAAGAGGCAGTCCCTTCTCTAGACCTAACATTTATTTTACAATTTCTCGAAAACTCCAATCCTTGGCAATTCGTAAACGGATTTCCATCCTTCACTCAAAGGTTCTTTTAAGAAGGGTTCTAATTCTTTACGGCTTCTCATCGTCGTCAATTCTGGGTCTGGTACTGTACCCGCTGGAAATGCCGTTAATATCTCATCATGAACCAATGTAATATATTTTAAAAATGCAGCCGCAGGTCTTTTTGCCTTTTCTGCCGTTGCCAGCTTAGGATTTCCAACAACCCCCTCCGGCGTTCCCTTAATTTCGATTGCTTGATGGCCCTCTCCCATTTCCCAAGTGCAAGGTCTATGATATGCATCTACCGAGCAATCAAAGTGTCCTCCCGGAAGAAGTGATTTTGGCCATGCCTCCTCTGCCTTTGTCATATCAATCATATCAGGGAACAGCAAACGTGCAAATGAAGTCTCGATTTCATCCGCATGAATGAACGTTGTCTCAAAGCTATCTTTTCTCTCAACCGGCATAAAAAACTCTCGAATAGACCTGTGCCAGTCGATAAATCGGAAAATGCCAGGAAGCTGATATCGTTTACAGAACTCCTGGATCGCGGCAGTAAGCATCCAGGAATGACCATGGTTATTGACTAAAATAATCTTTCGATATCCATCATTCCAAAGCCCTAACATCACATAAATCAATGTTTCCTGTACTACCTCATGCGGCATATTAACTGTTCCCGGCATTGCAATATGATGATAAGGATGCCCACCATACAGAAGAGGCGGGAAAGCTAAATTGCACTCATGTCCCTTCTTTGCCGTATAGCGCCGCAGCCCTTCCAGCATTTGTGTCACTTGAAAGGTATCGAGTCCACTATTAGCATGCTTTCCGTGATTTTCCGTACAGCCAATCGGCACAAATACAATATCATTTTTTCTTCTCTTCTCTACAGCGGCCGTTCGGTTAGTGGTCTGAATATATGTATTCGCCTGTCCCAACTCAGAGGGCGCTGGAATGCCATACTCCTGCAATATCTGATCGATTTCAGCATCAGAGGCTTCAAATACCTCCTGCTTTACCTTACCCACCATTGTATCTTCGAAAAAGATATCCGGCTCAGAGGTTCCAAGCCATTTACAAAGATTACTCATCTATTCCCACTCCTTTAATCACAAACTACGGACTCCCAATGTCCCGAATTATTAGATTTTTCCATTGCATCGAGCATGCGAATTACTGCCAGCCCATCCTTTCCAGTTACAAGAGGCGGACGTTTTTCCAGTATACAGCGGATGAACTGTTCATCTATATCGGTTAAAACAGTCTCGCTCTGATCCGGATTATATGCAAAGTCAAAATATTCTACTGTTCCATCCTTTCGTTCCAACACGACCGGGTGATCCTCACGGTAAGTAGTAATTACTCCCTCAGTCCCATAGAAAATGCTCATACGGTCATTACCGCTCATACTCGTCCAGCTAGTCACAATAATTCCCACAACTCCATTTTCCATTTCTGTAATTGTAAAAGAATTATCGTCCACTTCAATCGGGGTTCCATCTGGCTTTCTTTTATCTAATGTTGGATTATAAGAGAGAACCCGTTTATAATCTGTCCCTAATATATAACGCATTAAATCAATTCTATGAGAACCTACATCCGACATTACGCCTCTCCCGGACATTTCTCTGCTAAAGTATCCATTATTGACACCAAAGACAGAACTATATTCCGGGCCTTTGATCCCAAGAAATGTTCGAAACGTTAGCACCTTTCCAATTGCCCCAGAACGGATCAACTCTCTTGCCTTTATATGAGGCTCATATCGTCTTTGATTATGAGAAATCATTAGGGTCTTTCCACTTTTTTGAGCAGCACAGTTCATTGCAACCGCATCTTCCGCACTTACAGCCATGGGTTTTTCGCACAAGACATGTTTTCCTGCCTCCAGTGCTTTTATCGTCATATCACAGTGAGATCTTGCAGCCGTGCATACAATAACCGCATCAATTTCAGAATGTCGCAAAAGCTCTCCATAATCTTCATAAGCTTTTCCGCCATAGCGGCTGGCATATTCTTTCGCCCGTTCGTAATACAGATCATAATACGCTGTGATTTCGGCACAGTCCAGCTTTTGTATTGCCGGTATATGGCGCAAAGCTGCAATTCCCCCACATCCGATAACTGCAATCTGCATCGCTCATTCGCCTCCTGACTACATTCCAAATATACTTAACACGTAAAAATTACTTCGCCAGCCCTTCTTCCATTACAACTTCCTGCATCAGTGTAAACACATAACGATCTACGTCCATAGGTAGCGCACATCCGGGAGCAAATATAAAGTTGTAGTCTCCGCACTCTTCCATTGCCGTATATAATCTTCTCTTGAGCGTTTCTTTAATCGCCTCTCTATCATTGTCTTTATTGTGAAAATCATTATGCTGATCAATTCCGCCGATGATAACCCGGTCTGTCATACTTCTGACCTGTCGAATTGAAGTCAAGCGGCTCATATCCTGGCATGCCGTACAATTTTCCCAGTTATACGCCTGAACCGGATAGTCCATAAATTCTTCCATAACCAGGTTTTCACAGTAATGTACATGCATCATATTAAACCAGGTTCGATCTTTTATGTGATTTAGCAGGGCCAGGTCATAAGGACGGCAGAATTCATCTCGCAGCTCTTTACTCAACAAATCGGCTGTGCCAAATTGAGTAGAAAGGAAAATCCCATCAATTCCCGCATCCATCATTTCATCCAAAAGGAGCAAATTAGTCTGAAGCAGTGCATCCAGCGCTTTATGTACCTCGCCTTTGTGATCAGCCAACATCTGAAGAACCGGCCCCGGATTACAAGAATTTAACATCTCTTGAAACCATGTAAGTGGGGTAAAAATAGTTGCAAGGACCGGGATCTCCCCCTGATAATACTGAATTACGTTTTTTGCCAATTGTATTTCTCTTTGAAATACTGGGTTTTCTTTTGGATTCAATACCGGCAGAAGAGCCGCATCCTCTGCTGATTGAATCGGATATTTAATAATTTCCCCACTCCATTCTTTGGGGTCATTTCTCCAACGAATCTTAGCTCCATATGCTTCGGCAAAGTAATGTCCGTTCGACATCAATTTAATAAAATCCCACCCCATATTATCCGTAAAGTCAATCGTCGCCTTAGTAAAATCTTTTACATTGCGATCAACCATCGGCATATGGACCCATCCTGAAATTCCAACTCGATCAACGGGCTTACGATCCACCATTGCCCTAATGCGCTCTGTATGTGTCATACCTTTCCTCCTTAACAAAATATGCTCTCTTTTTTCTAGTCAGGAAATGTCAGCATAACCTTGATTGCATGCTGTTTATCATGACAAGCTACATCCATTGCCTGCTCCAAATCCTTAAAATCAAAGTAGTGTGTTGTCAACTTTTTAAAATCAAATTTCTTGCGTACCTGACTCATAAAACGAATTGTGCGCGGCATAAAATGATCGGTTCCGCCAGAACCTTTAATACGAATCGTTTTCCAGTTAATCCACCCCATTTCCACTGGAATTTCTCTTCCCAGCGTATGGCCAGTCAGGCTAAGACGGCAATTGTGCCCTGCAATCTGCACACTCTCAGAAACAGCTGAATTGCTTCCAGAGCATTCACAAATCACCGAGGGCCCTCCGCCCGCCGGAGCCAGTTCCTTCACTTTTTTGCGGAACTCAGGATCCGTTGGGTCTAATACATAATCTGCTCCAAACTGAAGCGCAATCTCTCTTCTATTCTCCAAAGGATCTACCATAATTGTTACCGCATTTGCCATCTTGCACGTCATCAATGCTGCTAAACCTACCGGACCACAGCCAAAAATCAATGCGGTATCTGAGGCATCAATATAACCGCCATTTCCCCAAACGCTAAAATATCCAATCGAAAATGGTTCTACCCAAGCTCCATCAACCCAATCCCAATCATCTGGAATCTTGTGAAGATTTCCTTCTGTGCAAATTAAATACTCACCATATCCCCCAGGTGTATCAGGACCAAATCCGATTTCTTTAAAATTCAAGCAGGCAGATGGCATCAGGCCTGATTTACAATTTTCGCAAACGCCACACGCTACCACGCAGTCGCTAGTCACATGATCTCCTACCTTTAGAGTTTGAATATCCTCTCCAACCTCGATTACTTCCCCCGCCCATTCATGTCCCGGAACAAACGGCTGTATATCATATCGTCCTTCTTTAGACTTTCCTTCAAAAATCTCTACATCTGAACCACAAATTCCACAAGCATGAACTTTCACCAACACCTCGTTAGGCTTAATTGGCCGCAGCTCCACTTCTGTCATTCGCAGATCGAAGGGACCATGCAAAAAAGCTTGCTTACACTTCATAACCTTTCCTCCTTACACAAAAAATTAAAATTGTTTATTTTATCTCTTCCTTTTCCGTTTCCGTATACGGTATACTTTATATTTAGCATTTTTTATATATAATGTCAACAGTTTTTGATATTATTAATTATTTTGACCACTATATATTAATTTCTCTTGTGTAATAACCAATATTTTAAACATTTGCGTCTTTAACTATTTGATTTTTATTGACTTTTTGTTTTTCTCAGCGTATACTAATCTTCGTATACATAATACATTGGTTTCAGTATAGCAAAAGATAAAGAGTGAGGCTTTATATGACAAAATTATCTTATACTGCTCTTAACGAACAGGCTTATCAAATATTAAAAGAAAGTATTTTGCACAAAGATCTCCCTCCTGGCACACGATTGGTTGATTCACAGCTAGCAGAACAATATGGTATTAGCCGTACTCCTATGCGGGATGCAATTCGCAAATTAGTAGAAGAAGGCCTTGTAGTTAAAAATTCTCAAAAAGGCTATTCTGTCTATAGTCCCACTATAGATGACATAAAAGAAATTTTTGAGCTTCGTGAGATCCTTGATATTGCTGCTGCTACCAAACTGATCAAGGAGATCTTGCCATCCCATCCAGAATTAATCGCAGAATTAAAAGCAGGATATAAGCAGATCTGCACGGAATCCAGCGATTTTGTCAAGGACGATGAACAACTTCACGAAACACTGATTCGATTATGCGGAAACTCTCGTATCATGTCTCTTTATTCTGACTTAGATACGCAGACAAGAACTTTTCGTCGTTCTACAGCCACAAATTCTGCCCGTGTTAAAATGGCTAATAAAATGCATTGCTTGATCTACGAGGGAGTGATTGAATTAGATCTGGCCAAGGCAGTAAGCGCTATTAAGCTACATATTTCCTATTCTAAGGCCGATGCCATTGACGATTTTTCCAAAGCTGAATAGGGTGTATCACACTGTATATCGCGATATATCCTCCTTTTCTCTTCCGTATCGGTATTAATAAAAATATCAGGAGGATTATTATGACGATCAATGCAGCTTCTTTAGCAAATATACCCATTACCGATTTTCCCAATCAGTTGGAACAGCTCTATAAAGGCGGTTGTCGCTGGTTCCACGTAGACTTAATGGATGGACATTATGTTCCAAACCTTATGTTTCCTATTTCCGCCGTAAAGCAAATTAAAGAGCGTTATCCCGATTGTGTGATGGAGGTCCATCTGATGGTGTCGAATCCTCAGGATTATATTCGATCAATGGCTTCCTCCGGCTGCGATATGTTAAGCTTTCACATTGACTCAACCAGTTTCGTTCGGCGTACTTTATCCGAAATCAAGGAAAATGGTATGAAGGCCGGTATTGCCCTCAATCCCTCTCAACGCATTGATATTATTGAGCCATTTGCCAATATGCTGGATCATATTGTGTTTATGTCCGTTGAACCCGGCTTTGCTGGTCAAAGTTTTCTTCCCGGCAGTATTGAACGGCTACGCCAGCTGTCAGATTTTCGCGCACAGAATAATCTGTCTTTTCAAATCATTGTTGATGGCGGCGCTCATTATGGTATTTTAAAAGACTTAATTGTCAATGGTTGCGACGCTGTTGTGACAAATATCTATACCATCTTCAATCAGCCAGATGGAATTATCTCCGCTTGCAAGCGCTTTGAAGAAACAGTACGGAGCATAACTTAATTTTTAATGCCAAGGCTTTGGAAATTTTGTTTTTCTAAGCCTTGGCATTACTTCTTTATTTAGCCCGCATCACTTTGCTGTTTTTCGCCGCATTTAACGCAAGTGATACGAAGATAACACCGTAAGCGATAAATACTCTGAAAAATTCTCCAATCTGTTCATCATCGAACAAAGCGATTCCCGCCATCGGGGATACTGCAATCAATGCATGGAACAGTACAACGCCCATAAGCGCCTGAAAATTGGTGGCTCTAAAAATCGATGCTCCGCCCACTAAAATTGCAGCCGCCGCAAATGTTCCCACCTGTTCATGGCTGGAATATACATTTATCGTACCAATGTTCTGAAGGCTGATAATCTGTCCCCATGCCGCAAAAACAGTAGATAAAATAATCGCTATAATTCTTGTTCGATCTACATTAATACCTGAGGATACTGCTACCAGCTGGTTCTGCCCCACAGTCCTTATATTTTGTCCAAGTTTTGTTTTTAAAATCCATGTATTGAACAGACAAAGTAATGCGATCATAATTAAGCTTGCAACCGGCACATCTACAAAGTTAAGAGTAAATGCAGCCATTTCGTTAAGCTGGCTATAAACCGCAACTCCAAGGCTTGCAAAAATATATAATACCCATTTTAAACAGCCGTCCCTCTGTCCTTTCCGAAATCTGCGCACTAACTGGAATAATGACCAACAGATCATCAATATACATACTACAAGCAAAAACTTCTGCAAAGTTGTGCTCAGGAGCGAATCCAAAGAATATTTAAACGTATCTTGGAGATTTAAGGTACTTAATAGACCCTGCCCTCCCACTACTATCATACTTTCATCTGGGAAAGGAATAAATTTTCCCATTAAAAACAGGTAGAGAAACTGATAGATACCACTCGCAAAATAGCCCAAAATCATTGTGGTAATCATCTCATTTCCTTTTGTTTTATTCAGGATTTTCCCAGTTCCGAGTCCGAACAAAACAGCTAAAGGAATACTCACCAAAAGTGACAGGCAAAATGCTCCAAATCCAGTAAATCCTAGGGAAACCACATGTATTATGGCCATTTGCCCTGCCATTGCCCCTATTACAATTCCAAAATTAATACCTAGCCCAGCAACAATTGGAATAATCAGAGATAGTACCAGGAACCCATTCCTTGAAAACCGCGATACAATCTCCTGGAGCAAAAAGCTCATTTGAACGCCTGAAACCAAATAGCTAACCACCAAAAGTACCGCAAATACCAGCACGACCGAGTTTTTTCGAAGGAATAAGCCGGTCTGCTTCAAAATGTCCCTCTGCTTCATCACTTATCCCCTCCTTATAATTTTTGTCAATGCGTATATAATAATTCCATTACTTACTACAATTCGCACAATTTCAGCCAAATTACTCTGCGGAGCTACCGCATTTGCTACTGGCATAGATAATGCCAGAATACCATAAAAGAGCAATGTACCAATCACTGCGTTAAAAATTGTTGCCTGTTTGGTAGACGCCCCTCCGATCAGAACCGCCGCCACAGATTGAAATCCCATCATCAAAGGTGTCTGATAAAGCTGTAAAAATCCGTAGCTTTGGGAATAAAATATAATCCCAACCGCGCTTAATACTGTTGACAGCACTGTCCCTAATATGCGATTTCGATCCACATTGATACCGTTCGCCGCTGCGAATTTAGGATTTTCTCCTGCTACCCGCATCATGATTCCAGTTCTGCTGTCAAAAAATAGCTTTACGATTAAAATAATGGCAATACAGACCAGAATATATCCCAAAGGAATTTCAAAATCATCAAATTTAATCAAAAGAAACTTATCGAGTAAATATCCAAAACTTTCCGTTAGGTCAACATTAGCACGCACGCCCTTTCCCATGGGCATAGTCAGGCTTTGTTTTGTCACTGGAAGAAAAATCCAGAAAATAGAAAACAGGGAGACAACAGAAAAGCCGATATAGGTCGCAATCATCATTTCTGAGCCCTTTACATAATTTAAAAGTTTTCCATAAATCCAGCCCATAACTAATGAAAATGGAACAGATAATATAACTGCAACAATCAAGCTGGCCCAGCCGGCAAAACCGAATTCAATCGCCAATATGCCGCCAAGAAGTCCGCAAACAATTCCCAATGGAGAGCCGAAATTCAGTCCTATCCCAGACCGAATTCCAGGTACCATTGCCAAAGCAAGCACAAAATTCATGCACCAGCGAATCATAACATCGGATACCGATCTTTGAAAAGCCAGATCTAGCGCCGCTGTAATTATCAACAAAGCCACAAAAAATGCGGATATAATAAGACGGGCTGTTCCATACATCTCAACCCCCGATTTTAAACGGCTTTTCATAATCTATCTCTCCCTTCTGCGGCATTTTGATCATAAATTCCAGACATCATCATTCCATATTTTTCATCCGAATCCTCAGGCTTCAAAACTCCCACCACACTGCCTTCAGAAATAATTGCGATACGGTCACAAACGCTGCGCATTTCCGCCAGCTCAGAAGACGTCATAATGATCGTAATATTTTCCTCCTGATTCAACTTAACAAGATGCTCCAGAAGCAAGGTTTTCGCCCCTATATCAATTCCTCTAGTCGGTTCCGATACAAACAGGATTTTAGGCGCAAGTGTTAATGCACGTGCCACACATACCTTCTGTTGATTTCCTCCCGATAAACGAACCGTATTCTGGGATGGGCCAGTACAGCGGATATCCAATGTCTGTATCATCTTGTTTGCATGTTCAGTTATCATTTTTTTGTCCAACTGACTAAAAAATCCGTACATCCGTAAAAACTGCTTTTTTACCTTCATAGCTGAAATTGCAATATTTAATGCGATAGAACTGTCCAGCAAAAGACCTGTCCCTCTTCGGTCTTCAGAGACAAACGCGCAGCCTTTTTTCATTGCGAGAAGCGGATTCGGCCTTGAAATCTCCTCTCCCCATAGCTTGACTTTCCCTTCAGATGGGTAAACCCCCATAATACCATTAGCAATAGACAGCTTTCCTTGACCAGCTAATCCTCCAATCCCCAAGAACTCGCCTTCATAGACTTTTAAATTCACATTTTGGGATTCTTCTCCCTTCATTTGTACGCCAAAATTTTCTAATTCCAGAATACAACGTCGGTTCTCCAAATTACGTTCTATTTTTCCTCTAATCTTCTCAACCTTCCGGCCTACCATTAACTGTGCCAACTCGGGAGCGTTTGTCTCCGAGGCCCTTTTACAGGCAACAACCTGACCATCACGGAGAATCGTTACCGTATCGCAAACCTTAATAACCTCATCCAGCCTATGTGTAATAAAAATAATGGATGCCCCACTTTTAGCCAGTTTTTTCATAACATCTAGCAGATTTTCCGCTTCACTTTCCGTCAATACAGCCGTCGGTTCATCAAATACTAGCAGTTTTACTTGCTTTTTATCTATCTCACGGGCTATTTCAATAAACTGCATATGTCCTACGGGCAGTCCCCCAACAAATGCATTTTCATTTACTTTTAACCCGATTTTAGCCAAAGCCGTTCGTGCATCTCGCCCCATTGCATCGATATCAATGGTTGCCAATTGCTTTCCAAATATTTTGCTGATAATCGTGTTCTTTAGCGGTTCTCTGTTTAATTTAATGTTTTCTGAGATAGTGAAGCCTGGTATCAGCATAAATTCCTGATGTACCATTCCAATTCCAACATGCATCGCCTGTATCGGTGAAGTAATCTCGACTTTTTCGCCATTAAATAATATCTCGCCCTGGAAGCCATTGCTATTTTGAATCACAGGCATGCCAAATAGAATATTCATTAATGTGGATTTTCCCGCGCCATTCTCTCCTAAAAGAGCATGAATTTCTCCTGGCTTAATTTTCAGATCAACATTATTAAGTACCTGGTTTGATCCATATGATTTGGAAATTCCTCGCATCTCCAGAATATATTCCTGTTCCAATGCTTACCTCCCCTTCCATATTTTTCCTTTACCTTCTGAATTTCTCAAAAAGTGCAGCACAATACCATCTGCTCATTCTCAAGATATTGTGCTGCACTAAATTTACTCACTATTCAATAATTACAGCATTGCCCAAGGAGAAAGGATCAGGGCATAATTGTCATAGCTTTCTGTTCCATCAATAGATGTATAAGTACTAAAGCTTACTTCATCAACCGACTGATTACAAACCTCAGCGTATGCTTCTCTCAATGCCTCCATATCAACCTTGCCATCTGTTTTACCTTCGATAAAGTACTGAGCATATACCACGCCTGTATTCATGCAGTTTACAACATTTGGTGTCGCGCGCACTGAAAATCTCCCGGTATTACCCATTTCCGCGCAATGCTTCTGCAGTTCTTCTACCATCCATGCGGAATCGCCCTTCTTATCATCTGGTACTGAAATATTGAATGCCTCCGGATAGCCATTAAACGGGGAGGATTGGCTGGAATTCATATAAATTCCTCTTCCCTCTTCCTCCAGTGTCTTAATAACTGCCACTGATGAAACAGCATTCAAATCCCAAAATGCGCACGTATCGCCGTATTTTTCCAATTGCTTAGGAATATCTTCACGGCAGAACTGCTGACAGCCTGCTGTACCGGCATCAGATTGCGGATCAGGATATGTAACCGGAATGAACTCAATTCCCAGTTCTTTCGCTCTCTCTTCTGCAAGAATTTTAGCTCCGGAAACCTTCTCATATCCAAGTAGCCGCGGGAAGCAGTAATAAATAATAGTTTCCGCGCCCATTTCTTTTGCTCGATCTACCATATCTGTGGCGTTTTGATAAGTATCCATATCGATTACGATATCCGCTGTGGAAGCAATGGTTGCCGGATCCTCTCCTGGCCCGCCGTCAATATAAAGCACATCTGGCCTTTTTTCCTTTGCTTTCGCAATTGCTGCTGCGCATCCAGGTACACCCTGGCAAAATACAACCGCTTTTATATCCGGATCCGATACAAGAGACAGCATATTGGAAATTGTCGTTTCCTGTTCTTTCATAAAATTATCAGGATAAGTCTGAATTACAACTCTGTCCTCCCCTAGTTTGTTCTTCCAATACTCTGCCGCGCGATACTCTTCTTCGCTATAAGAAACCGTTCCGCAGATAATTCCAATCTTCCCTTTAGACTCTTCTGATGTCTCGGCGACTGATGATTCACCTTCGGATGAAGTCCCCGATGATGTGCTGGAAGCTGGCGCACATGCAGCAAGAGAACAGCAAAGAGCCAGGGCTAGAACGCTAGAAAACCGTTTTTTCATAAATTTTCCCTCCTAATAATTTTAATTAATTTTATGCTGCAATTACAATCTTTCAAACCTCCTGGGTATATCGTATACCGTATATTTTGTTTTGTCAATCTCTTTTTTGTAATTTTTTTTAATTTTATTTTTAAAACGATTTGTTATATGGTCATTTTTACAAAATAATTGATTTTTTTATATTTATGTACTATGATAAATTTACAGTTCAATCTTTCTCTCCTTCAATTTAATTTCCAACTGAGGTGAATAAAATGAAGGTATCCCCTTTCAAAAAAAGAGTTGAAAAAGTTTTATCTATTATGAAAAAAAATCAGATCAGCTGTATGCTAGTCACACCTTCTTCCGATTTGAAGTATCTATGCGGTTACTCTGTTAATGGAGATGAGCGATTTTTGGCCTTAATCCTCTGCCCGGGTCGAGAACCCTTCATGATTGCCAATTCTCTTTATGAGCTTCAGGTAACAGATACGCCTATTACCGAATTCATATATTGGCAAGATGGTGAAAATCCATTCGAGCTACTAAAGCAGGCCCTTATAACCCGTCAGATTGAAACTAACCGAATTGCGCTCTCATCGTCAATGCCTGTGTTATTTTCTTTACCCCTGATGGACTTATGGGAAAATGCTTCTTTTATCAACGCAAGCAATTACATACAGCCTCTGCGCATTTACAAAGATCGGGCTGAAATGGATGCTATCATTGCCGCTACTTCCAAAGCCGAGCAGTCATTAAAGGCTATTATGGATAAGGGAACTTACTGGATCGGAAAGACAGAAGAAGATTTGCTGGCAGAATTTCGTTTTGAAATGACAAAACGAGGTTTAAAAAACGCAGATGCTTGTGTCGCTTCAGGCGCCAACGCGGCTTGCCCCCACCATAGTACTGGTCCTTCCCTAATTGAGCCCGGAAAATGTCTTCTTATTGATTTTGGCGCTACTTACGAAAACTACTATAGTGATATGACTAGAACATTCTTTTTCGGAAAGCCTGACGAACGTTTTTGCCGTATCTATGATATTGTTCTTGACGCCTGCCTTGCTGGTGAAAACGCCGCAAAAGCAGGAAATCAACTCCAAGACGTAGATACTGCAGCGCGTAATGTTATAACCAAGGCTGGTTATGGTGATTACTTTATCCACCGAACCGGTCATGGAATTGGAATTGATTATCATGAAGGGCCCTCTGCAGGGCCTGGCGAGCAGTTTCCCATCTCTCCTGGTATGGTATTTTCATGCGAACCGGGTATTTATCTCCCTGGTGAATTTGGTGTCCGCATTGAAGACCAAATTATGATTGAAGAAGATGGCTCTACTAAAATTCTTCATTCTTTCCCCAAAAATTTAATAATAATTGATTAACGTTTCAAAAAGCATTGACTCTTCTTTATGTGTGGGTCAATGCTTTTACATTAATTTACATATTTTTTAATGATTGACACTTTTGTTTTGTTGAATTATAATAAAATTCAGAATACAGAATACGGAATACAAATATGTTTTTTAGAAAGGAACGATAAAATGATTATAAGCGAGAAGTCCCAAAAACAAATACTAACCAAAATCGATCAGTGGCTTGATGACAATACGCCTAGTATGGTAAATGATATTTTGCGACTTGTTCGAATTAGAAGCATATCGGACGCCTCTCAAGGGTTCAAGGGGGCTCCTTATGGCCAAGAATGTCTTGATGCACTAAATACTGTCATGGATTACTGCAATAAACTTGGTCTGCCCACCGTAAACCATGAGGGGTATTGTGCAACAGCCGTATTAAAGGGCAATCTCAATGATGAAATTGGCATTTTTTCGCATTTAGATATCGTACCCGCTGGAAATGGCTGGTCTTTCGATCCATTCGATCCATTTGTGCGTGATGGTTTCATTTTTGGACGAGGCACTCTTGATAATAAAGGCGCTGTAGTAACAACCATTTATACGGTCAAGTGTCTGTTGGATCTCGGATATCATCTAGATCATAGTATTCTTCTATTCTTCGGCTGCAACGAAGAGAAGGGTATGGAGGATGTTAAATACTATTTAAGCAAAAATAAGGCCCCAATATTTTCATTTACTGCGGATTCTGATTTTCCACTGGCGAATGCAGAGTATGGCATCTATCGTGCTGTCTTAAGAAAAAATATTGGAGATTCAAATTTAGAAGATCTTTATGCAGGCGAAGCTGAAAATATGGTTCCCGATAAGGCTTGGGCTATTTTTTCCAATCTGAATTTTGAAGAATTACAATCTTTTTGTAAGAATTCGGAGGCGATCCAAATCGTCGCTCTCCCTGATGGACTTGTAAAAATTATCGGTTCAGGAATTGCCAGCCATGCAGCGTTTCCTCAGAAGTCCAAAAACGCTCTTGTCACATTAGCTGATTTCATACTTTCACATAAGCTTGCTCTTGGTTCCGCCGAAGAAACTTTTCGTTTTTTGGCTAACTCATATCGCGACTGCTATGGTATCGGCTTAAACCTGACATCTGCTCCATCCGACCGTCTGTTTCACATCGGTTCTTGTGCCAGACTAAAAGACAATATGTTATCGCAAACAATTGATATCCGATACGCACCAGAAATATCATCAGAAAATATTTCTGAAAAGCTAAATGCTCATTGCGAAAAATATCACTTTTCCGTTGGGCAGATCGATGTTAATCCGCCAATGTATATATCACCGGATCATCCTGCTGTAAAAGCGCTTACTAGCATCAGTAATCAGATTTTAAAAACCAACAATCCTCCGCACATTGCTCCTGGCGGAACCTATGCCCGGAAGATTCCGAACTGTGTTGGATTTGGGCCCAATATTTCTCACGATACTAATCCATTCTGTCCGGGAAAAGGCAGCGGGCATCAGCCTGATGAGGTTACGCGCATTTATAATTTACAAAATGCTTTAAAAATATATGTTCTTGGTTTGCTGGAGATTGATCACCTGCTATAAAAGAAAGGAAATGATTTACTAGTGAAAGTTTTAATGCTTAATGGCAGCCCTCACGCGGCAGGTAGTACCTATACAGCGCTTTATGAAATGAACAACGTTTTCTCCCAGGAAGGCATCGATTGTGAATTAATACATGTGGGGCATTTAGACATTCGCGGATGTACCGCCTGTAATCGCTGTTTTCAAACAGGCCATTGTATATATTCGGATTGCGTAAATGAGCTTTCCGTTAAATTTCAGGAGGCAGATGGCTTGGTAGTTGGAAGTCCCGTTTATTTTGCTTCCGCAAACGCCACCCTAATCGCGTTATTAGATCGCCTTTTTTACAGCACGCATTTTGATAAGACTATGAAAGTTGGAGCGTGCGTGGTTTCTGCTAGAAGAGGGGGATTATCTTCGTCATTTGATGAATTAAATAAATATTTTGCTTTTAGTGGTATGCCCATCGCATCCAGTCAATATTGGAACAGTATACATGGACACAATGCCTGCCAGGCGCAGCAGGACCTTGAAGGGCTTCAAACAATGCGAACGCTTGCACGAAATATGGTCTTTCTAATGAAAAGTATTTCTCTAGGTAAGGAGGCGTATGGACTTCCGCAGCTTGAAAAGCCAATTCGAACAAGCTTTATTCGTTAAATATGGATTGTAATTTATAGAAAATATGGGGTAAATGGAAATGAAATTGATGATTGAAAATTTAAATCAACAGGCCTATGACGTCCTGAAAAACAAAATAATCTATAAAGAATTAAAGCCTGGCGATCGCTTGGTCGATTCTCAGTTAGCTGAGGAATTTGGCATAAGCAGAACTCCAATCCGCGACGCCATACGGAAATTAACCGATGAAGGACTGGTTATGCGTAGCAATGGCAGCAAAGGTTATCAAGTCTACCGCCCAGATGCAACGGATATTAATGAAATTTTCGAGCTACGTCAAATTTTGGATATTGCAGCTGTTACAAAACTCATAACAGAAATTATCCCTTCCAATCCAGAGGTGTTAGAAGAATTAAAATCCAGCTATATACGCGTTTCCTCGCCAGACTCCGCTAGCTCCTTTGTGCTTGATGATGAAGATTTTCATGGTACAATTATACGTCTTTCAAATAACTCTCGTATGCAATCTGTGTATTCGGATTTACGAATCCAAACCCGCGCATTCAGAAGTGTAACTTCACATAGCGCAGGGCGCATGAAAAAAGCGGAAAACTATCATGCCAAAATATATAATGGTATCATCAGCGGCGATCTGGACGCTACCATAGAGGCTATTAAAACACACATTTCTTATAGTAAGCGCGACGCATTAAAGGACTATACGAATTAATCATATCTCCACAAAAAATCCCCCGGAAGCCATATCCTTCCGGGGGATCCATCTCTCAAATCTTACTTCTTTCCATTTCCGATCTTATTGAGAATCATCACACAGACCATGATCACAAAGATCGCCACGAAAATTCCAACCATACCCTTTAGCATAATTTCCAGGGCGATTTCAATATTCTGCATATTCATCCTTCATTCTCCCTTCTCTTTACAGGAACTGGGTTACAACGCTGATTACAAGACCTCCGGCGATAACGGAAGCCACCTGTCCGGATACGTTGGTTCCGGCAGCCTGCATCAGGATGATGTTTCCGGGCTCAGCCTCAGCGGCCATCTTCTGAACCACACGGGAGGACATGGGGAACGCGGAGATTCCGCAGCCGCCGATCATGGGGTTTACCGGAGGCTTTCCGGCCATCTTTAAGAATACGTTCACCAGCTTCGCGAACAGGCAGCCGCCGATGGTATCGAATACGAAGGCAACCAGGCCCAGCACCATGATCATGATCGTCTGGGGATTTACGAAGTCAGCCGCCTTCATGCTGAAGGAGATGGTAATTCCAAGCAGCAGTGTGATGATATTGGCCAGCTCGTTCTGAGCGGACTGGCTCAGGTTATTTAATACACCGCACTCTCTTAACAGGTTTCCGAACATCAGGAAGCCTACCAGTGCAACAGACTGCGGAGAAATCAGTCCTACGATGATGGTTACCGTAATGGGGAATGCAATTCTCATAAACTTGCTTACATCCGTAGGATTGTAAGTCATGTGAATGCAGCGCTCCTTCTTGGTGGTAACCAGCTTGATGGCAAAGGGCTGGATAATGGGCACCAGAGCCATATAAGAGTAAGCCGCCACCGCGATGGGGCCCATATAGTTAGAGCTTAATACCTGGGATACCAGGATCGCTGTGGGGCCGTCAGCCGCGCCGATAATACCGATGGAAGCAGCATCCTTCAAATCAAAGCCCATGACGCAGGCGATCAGGATCGCCGCGAAGATACCGAACTGAGCGGCAGCGCCGAACAGGAACAATACGGGCTGGCTCAGCAGAGGGCCGAAGTCGATCATAGCGCCGATTCCGATAAACAGCAGAATGGGCATCGCCTCGGAGGCCTCGATTCCAACCTCAAACAGCCACTGGATAATGCCGTGGGATTCCACCTTGCCCTGAACCAGCTGGTCGATCACGCCGGAGTAGGGGAGGTTTACCAGAATCGCGCCAAAGCCCAGAGGCAGCAGCAGTGAAGGCTCATACTCCTTCTTGATTGCGAGCCAGATCAAAATGATACCGACTACATACATGACGATCTGTTTCAGACCATCGGGTGTGGCAAGGGCCATCACTCCATCCAACAAAAAACTCATTGCTTCATTCTCCTCCTGTGTTTTTTTAGCAGCCCCGCAGCAGCAGAGAGCCGCATTTAGGATTTTATATCTTGCACAGCTTGCGCTGTAAAGCCGGCGTCCCTTAAGGCCGCCTGAAAAGCCGGGAAATCCGGCTTTTGCTTTCTCCTATAACACTTCCTCGGGCTGGGGCTGGGGCTTATCCTTTAAGGTCAGCTTTGCCCACTGGATCACCCGGTCGTCCATCTCCATCACCTCGTAATCCGCTTCCTCCGTCTCAACGGTTAAGGGCAGATCCTCGGCATGGGGAATGTATCCCAGCTGCTCGATCAGATATCCGGACAGGGTATCGCAGGTACTCTCGATGTGAAGGTGCAGCTCCTCGTTCAAGTCAAACAGCTGGATATATCCCATCACCTTATACACCTTATGAGGCTCGATCTCGGAAATCTCCGGTTCCTCGTCCTCGTGCTCATCCTGGATATCTCCCACAATCTCTTCCACCAGGTCTTCCATGGTCACCATACCGGACACGCCGCCGTATTCGTCCACCAGAATCGCCACCTTCGTGCGGTTCTTCTGCATCTCCCGAAACAACACATCCGTCTTCTGATTCTCAGGCACAAAAAACGGCTCCCGCATAATCGCGCGGATATCCACCTCCGTAAAAGAGGTTTCCTTGGCCTTAATCATGAAATCCTTCATGGAAAGAATACCAATAATATTGTCAATCTCCCCCTCATAAACCGGGATTCTGGAATGCATGCTTTCAAGGATCTCGTCGATATACTCCTCAACCGGATCCTCCAGATCCACCGCCACCATATCCTGGCGGGGAACCATCACTTCCTTCGCCCTCTTGTCGTCAAAGGAGAAGATAGAAGTTATCATTTCCTTCTCAATCTCATTAAATACGCCCGTCTCGCTTCCCTGTTCCAGAAGGGACTTGATCTCTTCCTCGGAAACCTCTTCCTCCAGGCTCTCGCTGTGCATGCCAATCAGCTTTAACACTGTGCTGGTTGAAAATGAGAGCAGCATGATGAAGGGCTTCATCACCTTAGAGATATAGTAGATCGGACGCACGCATAAGAGGCTGAATCCTTCCGCTTTCTGCAGGGCAATCCGTTTCGGCACCAACTCGCCAAATACCAGGGTAAAATAAGCCAGGATAATGGTCACTCCTGTCTGCGCGATCGACTGGCTGTAGGGAATCCCAAGCTCATTCATCTTCCCCGCAAGCACCTGGGCAATACCCGTGGCCGCAGAAGCACTGGAGAAGAACCCTGCCAGAGTGATGGCTACCTGGATGGTGGAAAGGAAAACGGTGGAATCCTCCATCAGACGCTCGATGAGAGCCGCATTCTTATTCCCCTGTTCCGCCAGGCGGTGAATCTTATTCTTGTTCACTGACACCACGGCCATCTCCGCTCCCGCGAAGAATGCGTTCACCGCAGTGAGAAGCACAAGAATCAACAACTGAAACGCGATACTGCCCGAAGCTGGGTCGCCTTCCATAATAAAAAATTCCTCCTTTTTTTATAAAAAATTAACCTACGATAGATATTATACAAAAAACTATGGGGATTCTCAACAAGAAAATTGTTAAAAATCTTTTAGGAATCCCCTCGGCTTTTTTTTGCATAACCCACAAAACCGAGGGGATTTTTAAGAATCCGTCAAAAGGGATTAGTCAACCTGGGATCTGACAGATGCTTTAAGCCCAGATTATATACCTTCCGATAGAAGGTGGGCAGCATCAAAAGCATCAGCAGGGTGGAAGCCACCAGGCCGCCTACGTTTACCAGCGCGGAACCCTGCATGGTTTCTCCGGACTCACCGTAAGCGATCATATTGGGGAACTCGGAGATAACTGTAATGGCCACGGTCATCAAGATCGGCCGCATACGGGTCGCCCCCGCCTCCACCAAGGCCTTCTCTAATGGCATCTCATCCCGGTACTGGTTGGCCGTCTCCACATAAAGGATACCGCCGTTTACCACATTTCCGACCATCATCAGGAATCCCAGCATGGAGGTCATACTGATGGCGCTGTCGGCAATAAACAGGAATCCGAAGGCTCCAATCAAGCTGAATGGGATGGTAATCATAATCATCAGCGAGAACTTGGGAGACTCAAACTGGATGGCCATGGCGATAAAGATCAGGAAAATAGCCGTCACCAGAGCCTGCATCAGGTTTCCGATCTCTTCCGCCGTGCTCTCGTCCAGGGCGTTCACCGCCATCTCCACTCCATCCTCAAACTGCCATCCGGCCACGAAGTTCCTCACATCCGTGCTGGCCGTATCCTCGTAGCCTACATTTGGCTGCATGGTGATGGACACCTGGTAGCGCTTGTCGCTGCGGACAATCTGGGAAGGGGAGTCCTCATAGTAAATATCCGCCAGGCTTCCTAAGGGCACCTTGGTTCCGGTAGCTGTGGTCAAAAGCATGGCCTGAATCTGATCCACCGTGTGGTACTGATCCTCCGGATACTCCACCTTAACGTCAATATCCTCGTTATTCACCCGCATGGTAGTGGCTGTCGCGCCGCTTAAACGGGTGTAGATGGTAGAACCAATAGAGGCAGGGGTCAGGCCCTCCGCCTGGGCTTTTACCGGATCGACGCGGATCTTTAACACAGGAGCCGCATTTTCAATGGAGGAATGTACCTGGGTCACGTCCTCCCGGTCCCTTAAGGCCTCTACCAGGCGGCTAGTTTCCGACTGCACGGCGTCATAGTCCGTACCCTGAAGATTCACCTGAATCTGGCGGCTGGTGTACATGGTGCTTCCGGTGCTGCTGCCCTGCTCCATGCTGATGGTGCAGTCCGGGAAGGAAGCCGACTCCTGAAGCCATTTTTCCATAACCTCAGCGGTGCTCATCTCCCGGTCGTCCTTCAGGTACGCGTTAATCGAGACGCCGCTGCCTCCCAGGCTCAAGCCGCTGCTTCCGTAGGTCAGGAGGTAGTAGTCCAGATCCTCGTCCGTAGCTACCATCTCTTCCACCGGCTCTATAATTTCATTGATATCCTCTACCTTTAGTCCCGGCTTTACATCAATATTTACATTGATAATACCTTCGTCCACCGCAGGCATCAGCTCTACGCCCAAACTGGTTCCCAAAATGATGGAAAAAATAAACAGGCCAATGGTCACCGCGAATACGGTCTTAGTCTTGGGTACCACAGAGGGCATATGCCTCCGGTACCAGGCCTGCATCGCTTTGATGATGCCGCTGATAGGCGCGTTCTCCTTTTCCTGGGGGTGCCACATGTAAAAGCACAGGGGTACAATGGTGGATGCGGAGAACAAGGAAGCAATCAAGCAGAAGATCACCGTAATTGCCAGCTGGGTAAAGAGCTGGCCCGTCAATCCTGACAGAAGGAGCAAGGGAATAAATACCACACAGTTGGTGGCAGTACCTCCGGCGATGGCTCCCACCATGGACCGGGCCCCTTCAATGGCCGCCTCATAATAATTCATCTTCTCCTTTGCCCTAAAGCAGCCGTCCAGCACATTGATGGAGTTATCCACCATCATGCCCACGCCGAACACCAAGGAGGTCAGGGAGATAATATTCATGGAAAAGCCCATGGCCGATATGGCGATCAGGGCCAGCACTACGGAGCTGATCAGGGAGGCTCCGATAATAATGGAAGCTCTCAAGTCTCCGCAGAACAGCCACAGCACAATCATAGCCAGCACAACGGCCAGGATTACGGTCTGGTATACGTCGGAGATGGATTCCTCGATCATTTCACTGGAATCATTGATCACCGTAAAATGGATGTCCGGATACTCCGCCTCCAGACTGGCGATCTCCCGCATCACATCCTCAGAGGTTTCGATGGCCGTAAAACTCTGCTGCTTGCGGATGCCGATGGAAATCACGTCCTCCCCATCGTAGCGGCCGATAGAGCTTACATCCTCCGTAGCCTCGTAAACCTGGGCAATATCGGAAAGATGGATGGTATTTCCATTGCTTAAGGGAATAGGCACCGTCTTTAGGCTGTCCATATCCTCATAGCTGTTGTCCGCGCTGGCGCTTAACTCCTGCTCTCCCACGTCCACGCTTCCTACGGGGATCGTGAAGTCCGCCGCGCCTACGATCTGGGCCACCTGCTCCATGGACAGATTGTACTGGTCCAGCATCTGGGGATCCAGCTCGACCCGGACATAACTCTCCTGTCCGCCGGAAAGGGAAACCTCTCCGACAGAGCTGAGCTTTTCAAATTCCGGCACAATATGGTTTTCTACATATGTATAAAGGTTCTCATCGGTTTCGCCGCTGACCGCCAGGGTAATAACCGGGGCGGAGTTGATGTCCAGCTCCATGATGGTGGGTTCCTCCGCGTCATCGGGAAGATTCGTCACCGCGTCGATGGCCTTTTTCAGGTCAATGTAAGCCGTATCCATGTTGGTGCCGTACTCGTACTGAATCATCACGATGGCAACATTTTCCATGGAAACCGCCTGAACCGTATCCACGCCGCTTAGGGTGGAGATGGCGTCCTCTTCTTTTGAAATAATCAGTTCATTAATATCCTCAGGGCTGGCTCCCGCATACACGGTGCTGATTAACAGCATCGGCAGTTCCATCTCAGGAGTCAGCTCCACCTTCGCGCCCAGTACGGACTGAAAACCAAAGTACACGATGGTAATCAGACACATAATAATGGTCACCGGACGCTTCAGGGCAAATTTTGATAAATTCACCAATCCCATAGTTTCACCTGCTTCCTAGTCCTGCCCGGCCCCGGCATCCTCCACCGGTTCTTCCGCTTCCTGTCCGTCTGTCTCTATTTCGTCTTCGCTCTCGGTATCCTCCGCCGGCAAAACTTCCGCGCCGTCCATCAGCTCATTGCTCCAGCTGGTGATCACCTGGCTGTCCGGCGTCAGGCCGGAAATGACCTCCATATGCTCCGAGTCGTAAATTCCGCTTTCAATGTCCGTCCGCACAGCCACGCCGTCCTCATAGCAGTACACAAAGGGCTGTCCCTGGGAATAATTTACCGCCTCTAAGGGGATGGTCATAGCCCCTAATGCCTGATCCATCACTACCGTCAGCTTTACGCGGCTTCCGGTGGTCAGGCCATCCGCCTGATGGAGAACCGCCTTTACATCATAAAGACCGGTGGAGGCGTTGACCATGGATCCAACCTCCGTCACGGTTCCCTCATAGGAAGCCTCGCCCTTTTCAACGGTTATACCGTCCCCTACCGAAAGGTTTCCTAAAATCTGCTCCGTGATACCAAAATTCACCTGCTGCTGGTCCCTTCCGGAAATCACGCAGATCTCCTGGCCCGCGGATACATGGTCGTGGGGCTCAATGGTCCTGGACTCGATCACGCCGGAGATAGGAGCCGTCACCTGGGTGTACTCCACCTGGAGGTCATACTGGTTCTTGGCAGACTCATAGGAAATCCTGGCATTCTCTGCCCCGTTCTGGGCCTGCTCCAAGGCCTGCTGGGAAACGCCTCCCGAGGCGAAGAGGGCCTGGGTCCTGGCCAAGGTGTTGTTGGCGTCGTTTAAGGCAACCTGAGCCGCCTCCATCTGCAGACGCAGGGATGTCAGGGCGTCGGAATCGATCTGGCAAAGCACCTGCCCTTCCGCCACCTGCTCGCCCGCTTGGAAAAATACCTCCAAAATCTCGCCGCCGATTTTGGGCTGCACCGAGGCCTTTGACTGGGGTTCGATGGTTCCCGTCAAATCCGTATAAAGGACAATATCCCCGGTCTGGGGCTGCTCGATGCGCACAGAAGGCCTTGTCTCGTATTCCGGCGCCTGTTCCTCGGGCTTTAACATACGGAAGGCGATAAATCCCACCAGCACCACCGCAGCAGCGCCTCCGATAATGATTGATTTCTTCATGATGGTTTCTCGTTCCTTTCTTCTCAAGATTTACGGGGCAGCGCCCTGGCCCCCCGTTCCAGAATCTCCAGCTGCACGCTGGCGATTCCCTCCAGATATTCCTTTTTCTCACTTCCCATAAGATAGAGGAACAGGGTTTTTGCCACAACCAAAACCCCCAGTTCCATCAGACAGACGGTCTTTTCCTCATCCAGTCCCGGGTAGAGCTCCGGATTTAAAAGGCCCTGACAGTTTTTCACAAACTCCCGAAGCCCCTCCTTCTCGTGAAAGGCCGCTTCCTGACGGACCGCCTGGTTATGGCACTCCGTATCCTCTACCATCCTCTGGTACAGGCAGCAGGTTTTCTGAAAGCCTCCGTCCTCCAGCATCGTGGAAATCACCGCCTGAAAGCCCTCGCGGAAATTCCCTTGCTTCTGTCGCAGCGCCTTCTCTACCACTTTTATAAAGCGGTTCTTCATCTCCTCCCGCAGATGACGGAACAGATCCTCCTTATCACTAAAATAATAGTAAAAGCTGGCCCTGGATATGCCCGCCTTTTGGATGATCCTGCTGACCGTCAGCAGCGAATAGGGCGTTTCCAAAAGCTCGTCGCCCGCCGCCTCCAGAATCGCCTGCTTCTTGCCTTCCTTCAGATTATAAAACTTCTCTGTCGGCATATGTACTCCTCTTCCTTTTTCCAGCGCTTCAGGGCTAGGCCCCAAAGGCCATATTTTAGGCTGACAATTATATAGTATACTGGAAAATGTTTAATATTCAACTGGCAAAAAGAGGCGATATGCTCAATTTTTGTGCATATCGCCTCTCATGTACTAATTTAGTACATTTAACTTCCTATGTACTAATTCAATCGTTATTGCAGCGATGCTGGGCGCTCCGCTTCAGGGCCCGCTCAATATCCCCGTCAAACAGCCGCTCCAGCCGCTCCATCTGCTGGTCTAGCGGGCTCTTCATCCCCGATTCCAGCCAGTCGTTCAGGCAGCCTTCGAAGGCGTGGCGATAGAAACGGCTGATCAGCTCCTTATCCCCTTCATCGGCATCAATCCCTCTGGCCTTCACCTCAACCACATGATTAAAAATCAACGCCGCTGAATCTGAAAAATACCGGCGGACCTGTTCTGCCCTGGCGGAGCGGTAAAGGCGGTAAAACACATCCCTGTTTTCCACCACCTGTTCCATGCCCCGCTTCCAGTCCTCGGCTTCAATCTCCCCGCTTTCAATGGCCCGGATCACTTTCTGCTCCTGCATATGAAGGATTTCCTCCAGCACCTCATAAATATCTTTAAAATGATAGTAAAAGGTATTCCTGGAAATCCCGCAGTCCTCCACAATATCCTTTACCGTAATCTTATCCACCGGCTTTGTTAAAAGCTGGCGGGCGTAGGAATCAATAATCGCCTTTCTCGTAAATGATGCCATCTGTCTCCTCTTCCTGTAAATATATATACGTAAATGTATTATATCATTTTCCCTTGATGTAATCAATCTCAGTTTGTGATATGATAAAAACAGATTCAACAAATAGCGGAGGCTTTCCATGGAAGACACAAAGAAAATCGCCCTGTTTGAGCAGGCTCCCATCCCCAAGGCAGTGGCCCAGCTGGCCATTCCCACCATCTTAAGTTCCCTGGTGATGGTGCTCTACAACCTGGCGGACACCTATTTTGTAGGCATGCTGGGAAACCCGGTGGAAAACGCGGCGGTGGCTTTAGCCGCCCCGGTGCTTTTGGCCTTTAACGCGGTCAACAACCTGTTCGGCGTCGGCAGCTCCAGCATGATGAGCCGCGCCATGGGCCGCAAGGATTATGAAATGGACCGTCTCCTTTGGCGCGGTTCCCGCTATCTTAAATGTGGTGATGGCTTACCTAGTTCGCTCCGAAGGGGCGGCCCTTCACGCCAGCGTGGGAACCATGAGCGGCTGCATCCTGAATATCATCCTGGATCCCTTCTTCATCATGCCCTGGGGCCTTGGCATGGGGGCCGAGGGGGCTGGGCTGGCTACCTTCCTCTCCAACTGCGTGGCCTGCCTGTATTTCTTTGTGCTGCTTTTTGCCCGCAGAAAAACTACCTGCGTGCGGCTGCTGCCCCGCTCGAAAAGCTTCCAAAAGTTTATTATCCTTGGGGTATTCGGCGTAGGAATCCCCGCCTCCATCCAGAATCTTCTGAATGTGACGGGTATGACTATCCTCAACAACTTTACCTCCGCCTACGGTGCGGACGCTGTGGCCGCCATGGGCATTACCCAGAAGATCAACCAGGTACCCTTATACATTTCCCTGGGCCTTTCCCAGGGGCTTATGCCTCTTGTCAGCTACAATTACGCCGCAGGCAATTACAAGCGGATGAAAAGTGCCTTTCTTTTTGCCCTGCGGGTGGTGCTGGTGGGGATGACCGCCATCTGCGCCTTCTACTTCTTCCAGTCAGAGTTTATGATCCGCTTGTTTATGAACAATGAATCCATTATCCGCCACGGAAGCCGCTTCCTTCACGGCTTCTGCTTAGGACTGCCCTTCCTCTGCGTGGACTTTTTGGCAGTAGGCGTTTTCCAGGCTACCGGCATGGGGCGGGCTGCCCTGGCATTTGCCCTTATGCGCAAAATCCTGCTGGAAATTCCGGCCCTGTTTATCTTAAACGCCCTCTTCCCTCTCTACGGCCTGGCCTACGCCCAGCTCACCGCTGAGGTGGTGCTGGCTGCGGCTGGAATGATCGTGCTGTACCGGACCTTTGGGCGGGGGATGCCGGCAAAGAAGCTATAGTCTGGTTCGAAATTTCGGTTTCGTATGTCTGAAATTGTAAAAAAGCCAAGCGTTTTCGACTTTCAAGTCTGAAACTCTTGACTTTTTCTGATTTTAGGGCAAAATAGAAGAAAAAGATGATGGAGGTGTGCCATGTCTGAACTGATCAACCGCCCGGAATATGTAAGTCAGCTGATTCAGCACAGAGACGTAGATCTGGTCAAAATTGTTACCGGCATCCGCAGATGCGGGAAATCATCCCTGCTGGACCTGTTCCACCAATATTTGTCTGACGATGGGGTAGCGGAGGATCATATCATTCACATGAATCTGGAATCCCTGCGCTACCGGAAGCTTTCGGACTGCTTCGCCTTCTACGATTACGTCAGCGGGCTCATTCCAAAAAGCGGGAAAACCTATCTGATCTTTGACGAGCTTCAGGCGGTCGAGCATTGGGAAAAGGCCGTGGAGTCTTTCCGCCTTGATTTCGATGTGGATATCTATATCACCGGTTCCAATGCCTATCTGCTCTCCACGGAATTTTCCACCCTGCTCTCAGGCCGGTATGTGGAAATTCGGATGCTCCCGCTGTCCTTTAAGGAGTTTTTGACTTTCTGCGAGTTTGACCCGGCAGTTGGGATGGAGGAAAAATTCCAGCGGTATCTCCAATTCGGCGGTATGCCGGTTTTAAGAGAATACCGCTTCAACGAAGCCAGAAGCAATCAGGCCTTAGAGGGCATCTATGCCACTGTTGTGCTTCGGGACATTTTACAGCGCAATCCTCAGGCCGACCAAAGCCTGCTGCAGAAAATCGTACTGTTCCTCTGCTCCAATATCGGAAGCATCACATCGCCCAACAGTATAGGCAATGTCCTCTCAGGCGAAGGAGACATTCCCCGCAAAAAAGGCGGGCTGATTGCAGGCAAAACGGTGGAAAAATACATCTCCATGCTGCGCAGCGCCTTTATCTTCTACTCTGTGGGCAGATACGATGTAAAGGGGAAGCAGCTGCTGAAAACCTTAGGCAAAAACTATATCATTGACATGGGATTCCGCAATATGCTGCTAGGCTACCGCGATGCGGACCGGGGCCATATACTGGAAAATATCGTATTTTTAGAGCTCATCCGCCGGGATTACCGCGTCTATATCGGCAAAGTCGGAGAAACGGAAGTGGACTTTGTGGCGGAAAAGCCTAATGATAAGCTCTACATCCAGGTAACGGAAACCATGGCCTCCCCAGAGACACGGGAACGGGAGCTCAGGCCGCTGCGCATGATTCCTGACAACTACGAAAAGATCGTATTGTCCATGGACCGAAGCTACATCAATTCCTATGACGGAATCAAATCCCTGTATCTGATCGACTGGCTGCTGGCCTGACGGGCGCTAATAAATCAATGATCTCCCTGGCGTATCCCCTGCGCAGCAGGCTGTGTTTGGACTGATTATAGTAGTTTCTAAGGCAATTATAGCAAGATGTATTTTCATCGCAGCAATTCTGCAGTACCTTGCTTCTGGCGCTCTCTAAAGCCTTCCTCATGATCTCCTCATCAATCAGCCGCTTCACATGTCCTGCTCCGCCGGGCACATTGTCGTAAATCAGCACATCATAGCTCCCCTTTTCTAAATTCAGCTCCAATACGCCGTCAATATCCTTTCTCTCAATCCCCGCGGCCATGCTGAAGCCTTCCAGAAAGGCATACAGAAAGGATAGCGCCTTCGCGTAATCTTCTCTTTCCTGCGAGCGCAGAAGAGGTATTATAAGCCTGGCCACATCCGTCTCAAAGCTATGTCCCAGCCGGACTGGCTGAAGCGTCTCATTTTCACAATTATATTGGCGGAAATTTTTGTGTTCCTGCTCCATTCTCAGTCCCGGAATATTTCCTTTGATGATTTCAGCATAACCGCATCGGGGGCAGATGTAAAAACGCGATTTATTCATGACCAGAAGCCGGTCGTTGCTGCTGCTTTCCGCCGTGATCATCTCCCCAAACACAGCCGCCGCCTCGTCTTTTTGCCCTCCTCCCAGGTAAAATACCTCGCCTGCGTAGGATCTTTTGGGCTTCATCCTGGTACTTTCTTTTGTTATTCCTGTTTTAAATCCTTCCGCCGGTTCAATATAATATTCCCAGTTCAAGGAGCCAATGGGTTCCCCGCAGTATTTGCACAACCGATCTGTCCCCTCGCTCAGATGGACATTCACCTTCCTGCAGTTTGGACAGGTGCAGAAGTAATGTCTTGTAAATCCCTTTATTTTGGGAAGCGTTACATATTTGGAGGTATATTTCTTTCCATCCACAATCACTTCCGAATCCGGGGCGTATTCCGATATAGCCACCCTCAGATCCCGGCTTAAGTCATAACGGTTATCCGGCCTTCCCTCCCGATAAACCTGCAGCTCTACTACATCCACCGGGAAACCGTATTTGGGGATTACGCAGTAACGGGACAAAAGATCCAGGACGCGTTCATGGCGAAGGGATTCGGACTGCTTCTGGTAGAAACCAGCTTTCTCATAATCGCTCTTATTTTCAGCCTCTTTCTCCGCCTGGAGGAATTCCTGCTCCATTGCTTTTACCGTTTCAGACAAATGATCCAACTTTTCATCCCTGCCATGCTTCGGAAGGCTGGTTCTCAGTTCTCCGCATCCGTCCCAATCCTCTCCCTTTTCCCAAATCCAGACTATATTTCTGTATGCAGAATATACCGAACGGCAAACTCTGCCTTTTTGGATTTTAAATCCACCTCATACTCATCCCGCCGCTCAAAAGCTCCGTATGTTTGCCAATCCTCCTCGGCCAACTCCACGCCCTCTGGCAGAAATTCCTCCGGCTCCATCTCCTCATCATATCCGTAATAGACGCGGCTGACCCGGATCTTTACCGCCTCCTGGCCGTCGGGAAACTGGGCTGCGGCTTCCCGGAGAAACCCGGCTTTCGTCTCAGCGGTCCGCCTGGCTTCCTTCGTCCCTTCCCCTTCTTCCAGGGAAATGCCTTCCATCAGAAGCTGTGCCAGCTTCTCCCCTTCCCGCAAGTCCGCCTCAAACAGCTTCACCGTATCCAGCGTAAAAGCGCAGTGATAGGTTTCCTGGTCAAAATTTCTCATCCGGAAGGAAGCCTCCCTTCCCTCCCGCCCCAAAAGGGCGATCTCCAGGGTATCGTGGCGTCCTCCTGGCGTAGTGGTAAACTCGGTTGTGATTTTCATATGATTCGTCCTCCCTCTTTTATTTGCGGCAACCCAGGACAGCTCGTCTTCATACCTCTGCTTTTTTGCCGTCCTGGACTGTTGCTATTCCAAAGTAAACTCCTTCATGGGATCTTCCTCCCCAAAGGTGCGGTTCTTGTAATCCATCAGCACCGCCAGGCTGTTGACGCAGTGGTTCTCCATGGCCGCGGTGATAAATTCCATAATCTGGGCCTGGGTAAAGGCATCCAGGGAGCTTCCGATGGAAGCATCGTCCCGCAGAACCCGCCCGATGAAGGCAATCTTGTCCAAGTAGGCTATGATATGGTTCACCTTGCGGGTGTAAGTCCGAAACCGGATCTCTTTCACTACCACCATATCCTCGATGCTCTGTAAGGCGGCGTTCCGGTCTACCCACACCTCGCAGTCGTCACACCAGACGTTCCATTCATTGCTGTAAAAATTGTGGTGCTCGTGGATACCGTGCTGATCCTGGTTCATAAAGCGGTAGTAGGGAAGCTCCCAGGAAGCGTACATGTCAGGCCGGATGCTCCCCGGGTCGATGGCCGGTTCCCATACCTGGGCGAAGGGCTGCTTTAATTTCTCTGAAACAAAATAGTCCCGCCATTTCTTCACCTGGCCGGAGGTCATTTCCATGGGGTGGGCCACGCCGATGGCCGCTCCCCTGTCAATCTCGTAGGGCGCTCCGTCGCAGTCGATAGCCGCACCGTCTGCCATCAGGGTAAAGGTGTCCGTCCCCTGGTTCCACACCACCAGCTGGGCCACCTGGCGCAGGAGGGGATTTTTCAGGTAGGTGTCCATCCACTGGATGGCGGGCCTGGTCTTCCCGGTAAGGAACTCTTCAAAGAGCTTGCTGCTTCTGGCCTTGGCTGTTTTCTTTAAATTTTTCTTCATCTCTGCCAGGTCTTCCGCCGCCTTGGCCGCCAGCTGCGGGTCCGTGTCCTTCTTGGGAATGGACTTCACCGTCTTCTGGGCCTCTGTGTCATAGAGGGAAAGGGTCAAATCCTTCTCCAAAGAAACTATGATGGTCTTCGTCCCCAAGCCGTAGGTCTTCTGCCCCTTGGCGTCCAGGCCGAAATCTGACAGCTGTTGATCCCGGATGGCGTCCGCGGTGGTGTTTCTCATATCCGCATACACGTCCAGAACCTTGTCCTTGTCCAACTTCAGGATGGCCTCACGGGTGTCGCTGAGCATCAGGGCGCTTCGGGCGATGATGATGTCCTTTCTGCCGCTGGCGGAAAAAACGTCCCAATTGTCCCACTGGTTCATATCCGTGATCAGCGCGGCGATCTGGGCCCCGCTTCCATATCTAGCATAGGGATACATCCAGGGGGAATTTTCCCCGGTCTTTGTGGCCCTTTTCAGCCCGTTCCATCTACTGGGGCGGTATGTTCTTCTCTGGGCGTCAAACAGCTTCTCCAAGGCATCCTGAAAACTCTTTTTCTCCAGCTTTTCGGCCTCCTCATCCGCCTCCTTCAAAATCTGGACCGGCAGATAATCTTCTTTATATCCACTGATATATTGCGGCTTCTCTTTCAGCAGTTCCAGATAGGGGACAATGGCCCGCTTTACCAGAGCCGCCGGGGCTGCCCTGCCATCCAGCAGCTTTACTTCTTCCAGGTACTTGTCCTCTCCCCCCAATTTTTTGAATACCTGATCCGTCAGCTGATCCTGGACCGCCTGCCGGCCCTCCTCGCTTCCCTTATAGGCAAAGGGAGCTACTAAAGCCGCCGCTTCCTTTAGCCTGGGATCCTCGGACAAGGCGGCAAGGAGACTTTGGAACCCTTCTTCTGAAACCTTCTCCCTGTGGTTCACAGCAAACTGGGCGGCACTCATGGCCTGGCTGGACTTTGCGCCTTCTGATAAAAGCGCCCCAAACGCCCTGACCGTCTCATCCGGCTGTTCTTCCAGCTTCTCCAGGCAGAATTTCTGAACCTTCTTTCCAGGCTGGAACAGATACATGGCAGCGTAGTCTTTGATCGTGGCAAGCTTACCCCAGCCGTAACGAGCGTAAAATGGTTCCATCACCATTTCGAGGCTAAATTCATTCAGCCGCTCCCTGGTCTGAAGATAACGGGAAGGAAGGCTGATCTCCGTATCCACCATAAAGGCTCTTTGGTACTCAATCTTTTCCAGGGATTCCGGAAGATGGCAGCTTCTCATCCTGTTTTTATAGGTCTTTTGAAGGCTTGAAAAGCTGGTCTTGTCCGCATCGTCCGGCAGGACGTCCTTTGGAATCACCCGAACGCCCTCACTGATTACTGCATGGATGCGGTCCCCCCTGTATTCCACCAGCACGCCGTTTTTCACCACGCAGCCGTTCTCGTCAGGTTCCAAAGTTTTGCTGTCTTTCCCTTCTTTTTGGACTTCAGGCTGGGACATGGAGACTTGATACTTGAGAGCGAAGGCTTCCGCTTTCTTCTTCTGGGATGGCTTCGCCCCGTCCTCTAAAAGCTCCTTAAAGCACACAATCGCCTGCTCCGGCTCCGCTTCCAGGGCCTTTTCACACAGCTCCATCAGCCTTTTGCCAGACTGGAAGAGATAGAGGGCCGCCCAGTCCTTTAGCTGAACTTGATCCTTCCAAGGGCCTTCGATCAGCTTGACGGTCCAGGCGGATGGGAGCTTTTCTTTTGTCTGGAGATATTTGGGCGGGAGATTGACTGAAAGGCCGTAAATCACATCCTTAAATGCCCTGCCTTCCTCAAAGAGCTCCAACGAGTCCGGAAGACGTAGCGTTTTGATATATGAACCTAAGTAAGACGCCCGGTCCAGCCGGTCTAAGGATTCCGGAATCACCCGCACTCCTTCGCTGATTACCACATGTTTCGGGTCGCCCAGATATTTTAAGAGAACGCCGTCCTTGACCACGCAGCCGTTCTCATCCCCAAAGCCAATTTTACCCCAGAATACCTCCCCTTCCTCCTGAGCCTGCTTTGCCAGCTTTTCTCCAAGCTTTGGCCTTGAAAGCTTGGGGCAGTACGCGAAGGCATCCTCGCCTATGGATTCCAGCCCAGCCGGAAGCGTAACCTTCTCCAATTCCTTGCAGCCCATAAATGCCTGAACACCGATTTCCACAACGGAATCCGGAATCTCCACCTCTTTTAGCTGTTCGCAGGCCGCAAAAGCCTCCCACCTAATCTCTTTTAACCCTGCGGGGAGCTTGACGGAAACCAGATTTTTGCACTCGCTGGCCATATCGTATGGAATAGAGGTCAGGGCGGCGGCGCTTAAATCCAGGCTTTCCAGATGTTCCATGGAATCCTTAAGTTTAATACCCATCCAGGATAGGTTTTCGTGCAAAGCAAGCTGTTTGATCTTATTTTTTCTAACGATTGTTCCCCAGCTGCTTCTGATGGCTTTCAGGCTGTGGGGCAGAGAAAGTTCCTTAAGATTTTGCAGTTTTCCAAAAATATCCGCTCCGATGCTGATGATTCCCTCCGGCAAAATCACCTGCTCCACACTGTCGAATTTATGTGAATTATTATAATCCCACTCCAAAAAACCATCCTGTATAAACCGGACTCCCTCAGGAATCTCAATCACAGAATCGTCCGGATTCATCCGGTAATACACCAGGATATCCCCGGCCATCAGGCATTTTCCTTCCATGCAAAGGAGAGCCGTACAGCCCTCAAACTCGCCGCCTTTTGCCGCATCAACCCTAGTGCCGATACTTCCTATGGAGTACACGCTGTCCGGAAGGTGAAGCTCCTTTAAGTTTGGGCATTTATAAAAGCAGTGTGAGTCGATCTGTTCCAGTCCCTCTCCCAGAATGGTCACTTTTTCCAGAAGAGGGAATCCATTGAATACCCCCTCCAAATGTTTTACCGATTCCGGAATGGTAATCTCCTTCAGGATTTTCTTGACTCCCTTAAAGGCTGCGGAAGCGATCTCTGTCACCCCATCCGGGACAGTGACCACCTCGTCCGTCCCCATGTACTTGGTCAGCCTTTGCCCTCCGCCTTTCATATTTCGGATTGTAAATTCTTCCGCTTTGCTCATTACACTTTTCCCCTTTCCTTCTCTAAATTTTCGATCGCCCCGTCCAGCTTCAGCAGCACCGTATGCACAGCGGTTTTTAACCGCATTGCCTCCTTCGCCCCCATGGGCAGATGAGCCGGATTCCACCTTTTTAAATCCCCGATGGTTTTGATTCCATTGTTCTGAAGAAATGCCAGCTGCTGCCCTTCAAAGGTTCCCAGATACGGTTTTAGGCTGGTGATTGGAAAAGCGGCCACGCCTTCTTCCTGCTTTTCCTGGCTGGGATGTGTTCCCTGACCAGGCTGCTTTTCCTGGCTAGGCCTCTTCTCCTGCCCAGGCTTCCCAGCCGCCTTTAAAGCCGCCTGTCCCGCCGGTTCCTTTTTCTTCAGATTCGCCTCTTTAATCCGCGCCTCCAGGCTCTTATAAAATGCCCGGTGGGATTCCATAAATTCCGCCGCCTTTAATGTCTCAAATCCCAGAATCCTGGCCTTATTTGCCATGGCGTTGTCGTCTGTCAGGACCGTCACCTGCCAGTCCCGGTATTTTAAGGCCACGGAAAGAATCCGGTTGTCCGGACTCTCCGGGTCGAGATCCTTAGGCAGCAGGGATTCGTCTGAAAATTCCTGAAGGAAGCGGAAGTCGTCCTGCCGGTTAAAGAGCGGGCTGTACGTCCTTCCGATCTCCCGGAGCAGATACCCCGCCGTCTTGGAAGCCGCCATGACCTCCTCTCTGCTTCCCGCCTTCCTACTCCGCTTATCCTTAATCTTATCCAGCTCCTCGATCACCTTCACCGGGATACGGATGTACTCATCGTCCCTAAAGTAACAGAACAGCTCCGGCTCGTGCATCAGGGCGCAGGTATCCAGCACGTAAAGGCTTCCTTTGGGTTTCTCTTCCTTTTCTTTGGGAGCCGTCTTCTGCCGAATGACTCCCTCAATCTGCTGGGTCGCCAGCTCCTCCAGCCCATTCAGGTTGTCAAAGAAGGCTTCCGCCCGCTCTAGGTCGAGGCCCTTCATTTCCTCATAGACATTCACCTTGTAGCGGATTAACTCCCCGTGCTTGGAGCGAATTTGCATCAAACTGTCCCGAAGGCCCGCCAAGTCCGGGCAGTTTTTCAGGGAAGCCTCCATCTTTCCTTCCTCCGCCGGGGCAAATAGATCCAGGCCAGGGGCCAAAATTTGTACCCGCTCCAGGGCATTCCAGTAAGAGTTGAAAAATACGTCCAGCTCAAAAAGCTCCGGGAGCTTTTTGAAATTCCCCTTCAAAATCCTTCCCAGGATGTCTACGATCACATCCCGGTTGTAAAGCTGCTCCGTCAGGTCGTCAAATTTCAGGGCGTCTTCGTGGTTTTTAACTCCCAGGGACTTCATCAGGGCCAGGAGCTGGTCATAGGTATCTGGCTGGGCAATCTCCTGCAGAACCTTTCCCAGCATCCGCATGTAGCCCTCCCCCTGGGTATTGACGCAGTCTGTCCCTAAAAGCCTTTGAATCTGGCCCATAACCTGTCCCTTTTCCTGCTGCTTTAATTTTTGGAAAAAGAGCTGTTCAAAGCCGTCGAATTGGAACATCTGTGTTTTCAGGGCCGCGCACAGGTAGGACATGGCATTCATGTCTTCGATAATTGTCTCCATGGAGCAGCTCTCCCAGCGCTTGTAAATATGTTCCATCTGCTCCTGCCGCTCATCCTCCAAAAGCGGCAGGGTATAGAGGACGGAGTAGACCGGGTCCTGAAGGGCCCAGGGCCTTACCGCCTGGCTCAGCCAACTTGCCATCGCCCCTCTTTTTCTAAGCCGCCTGTCCTCATAGGCCAGGGGAATCTCAAGGCGCTTTCCTTCATACTGTCCCGTCTCTTTCCCCAGGCACAGCTGTCCGCCCTTTTCATTTACCGCCGCGCAGGTTTCCACCGGAAATGGCTCCGGCAAAAAGAGCAGAGCCCGTTCTCCCAAATCCTTCACCCCGAAGGAGGAAGCCCCAAAGAGGATGAGCACTTTGGGGAAGGAAAAATCCCACCTGTCCTCAAAGCATTGGTAAAACTTCTCGTCCATACAGGCCGTGTCCGCCCCCCGAAGCACGTCCCCCAAAGCCTTGGTAATCCAGCTGCCGGAGCCGATCATGCGGCTGATCCCCTCCCCAGGCAGGGGCGGCAGCTTTTTTACCATCCCCTGGTTCATCTCCTTGGGCAGAAACAGCAGCCCAATCTTTTCTTTCATCCTCTTCTCCAGGATTTCCGGCTGGGTTTTTAAGATCCCGCCCTCCTCCCGGAGGGTGATGGTGGTGTAGCAGTTCGGCCATGGGGATTCCTCCCTGCACTCAATTTGGGTAATCCGAAGCTTGGAGGCGGAAAAATTCTCATTTCCCACTTCCCCCTTCTGGAGGGCCTGCAAAATCCGCTCCCTGGGAAACTCCTGGGAATAGTCCGCCTTCTTTCCGAAGGGAATCTGCTCCATCTGGCCTTCCTTTGAACGCTCGATTTCATTCATCTGCCCCGTCAGGGGATTGTAATGCAGGGTCAGGGCCAGGGTCCGCTCCTGTCCCGGCACCGCTCCTTCCCTTAGCATCTGCCGTCCCAGCTGCGAGAGCCGGATATCTCCAAACTGCAGATCCCCATAATTCTTTATGTCCGGATTCACCTCGATCACCCCAAGTTCCCTCAGATGCTTGAGGGGCGGTCCGATCAGAATCTGGCTGTTGGGAATCCGGAATACCTCTTCAAAGGCGTATTTTAAGGTTTCATCCTTCATCTGCGGCGAATCCCCGAACCGGTCCACGCAGGTCAGAATCAGCCACTCCATGGTGGTGGGCCGCTGGGTGGAAACGCAGTGGATTTCAAGCTGATAGATTTTCCCTGGTACTTTTAATTGTTTTTCCGCGATAATCATGGCCTACGCCTCCCCTCTCATCCCAGCTTTTCCAGAATCTTTAACGCCGTGGCCGCCGGGATCACATCGTCCCCCGTAAAATAGGCGTTTTTCTGGTACAGCTTCTCAATAATCTGCCGGTACACCCACAAGGTGTGCTCTTCTCCCGTATTCAGATCGGGAATCACCACCGGCTGATCCGCGTACATGTTCCTGGCCCCTACGATGACAAGCAGATTCTGCGCCCTGGAAAAGGCCACGTTGATTCTCTGGAAGGCCGCGATGTGGGAATTAAGCCTGCGGTAGGCGCTTCTTACGTTTCGCACCAGGCTCACAAAGATAATCTCCTTTTCCTTGCCCTGGAACCGGTCTACCGTGTTCACTTCCACATCCACGGCGTAAAAGCTCTCGGAGCGCAGAAGCCTGCGGATCAGGGCTACCTGGTCAAAATAGAAACTGATGACGCCCACGGTCACCTTCCGGCCCAGGTTCATTTCCCGGTAGGCAAGCTCCACCTTCCTGAGAAGCTCCAAAATCATCTGGGCCTCCGCCAGGTTTTCCGCGGAGCTGCTGCCCTCCCTTCTCTGCTCCAGCACCATTTTTCCTAAAAGCTCCGAGGAGTCAAACCAGTAGGCATGGCGCTCCGGCACGATCATCGCTGTCCCATCCACGCTGTCAATCCGCAGCCCGTGGGATTTGGCGGCCTCCCCTCTGTCCTGGTTCCCGTCCTTTAGCTGCCCGCCGTAAAACAGGTTGATCATCTCCATAATGTCCGGGTGCATCCGGTACTGGATGGCCAAGGTTTCCTTGATGGAGGGGTCAGCCTGGTTGAAATACCGTTCAAAGAGGGAGGAAGTCACCATATCCTTGTACCGGTTGAAGTCCTCCATGGTCAGGGCCCCTTCTTCGTCCCCCTCGTACTGCTGGACTGCCTCCAGATAAGAGGTTTCATGTTCGTTAAATAAAGGCGGAAGCTGCCTGTGATCCCCCACCAGCACTACCTTCTTTCCCCGCAGCATGGGGATCAGAAGCTCCGGCGGGGTGGCCTTGCTGACCTCGTCGATGATCACCACGTCAAACTGGTCGAAGCCGTTCTCGATTAAGGTCCTGCCGTTTTCCGTACAGGAAACGCCCACCACGTTGCAGCCGTTGATGAAATCCTTCAGATAGATTTCCCTCTCCTGGGCGTAGTCCGGAATCTCCTCCACCCACCGGGTCAGGCCCTCAAAGATTTCCTCCCAGTCCTCCCTCTTTACCTTGGGATTGGCCGCCCCGCCCAGCAGCCTGCGGTTTTTCTCCTGAATCCGCTGCTCCAGGCTGCCTTTGTACTCCGGGTAGTGCGCAAGAAGCATGGAGATTGCCGCCTCCTGCTCTTCCTTTTCCCGCTCCTGGGCCTTCAGGCGCTCTTGCAGCTCTTCTTCCTCCGCTAAAAGCAGCTCCTTCTCCCTTGCGATGCTTTCTTTCTTCCTTTGAATCTCCTGTTTCAGCAAAACAGCCGTCCTGGAAATGTTCTCCACCATCTCCTCCAGGGAAATACCTCCCAGCTCCTGGCGCATTTTCTTTTTCCGGTAGGACTTTATATCCCGCGTAAGGGCAAGGACGGCCCTTTCTCCCAGGGCTTCATCCAGGCGTTCTTCCACATTGTCCTGCTCCTTCTGCTCTTTTCTCACTTTCTCCAGCTGACTGGATATACGGGCAATCTCCCGGTTGATTCCTCGAATCACTTCCCTGGCCTTTCCCGCCGCCTCCTGATCCTTTCTGGTTTCCTCAAGGATATGTTCGGACTCATGCCAGGGTTTTAAGTAGCTCCGGTTCACAAACTCCGCCAAGGAATGGTAGAAGGTTTCCAGCACATGATCCTCTGTAATATCGCTGACTGAGGCATCGATCTTGTTTGCGTTTCCCAGCCGGATGGCCCGCACCCTTGGGTCGGAAACGATCCGGTCCAGGGCGTTGTCCACCGCCAGGTTGGCCTGGGAGCTGATGAGCACACGCTGGCCCCGCAGGACCAGCTGCCAGATGGCCTCTGCGATTACCGTGGTCTTGCCCGTGCCGGGAGGCCCCTGAATCAGGCAAATGTCGGGGGCGGCCAGGATTTTTTCCACCGCCTGCTTCTGGGACTGGTTGATGGCGGGATTCTGCCAATAGTCCACCTGCTTTGCCCCTTCCGGCAGCCGGGCCTTACGGATGTCAAAGAGCCACTGTTCCAGCCTGGAGGAAGCGCCCTGCCCTTCGTTTAACTCCTTCACCGCGTTTTTGCAGCGCTTGATCAGGGCAAAGGAGCCCACTTCTGAGGTGGCGATATAGCCGTCCCCATAAAATTCCCCGGCCAGCGTCTGTGCGATTTCCTCCGAAACCGTCCCTTGATACTGTAGCTGACGGCGGATCAGCTCTTCCCCCCGCTCCGTCAGTTCAAATTCCAGCTCGCAGAAATATGGTTCGGCATAGATTCTGGAAATTTTCCCCAGTAACGTAGGGATATTCTCCCTCTGCCTCTTGTCCTCTCCCGCCTCCGCCGGAAGCTGCCTGCAGAAGGGCCGCAGCTCATCCCATTCCTCGCCGTAAATCTCCGTCACATCCTGATAGCGCCGTCCCACCCGGGCAAAGTTTAAAGGAACGCCGGAATCATATTCTGTACCTGCTTTTTCCTCATTGTTAAATTTAAACCGCAGCGGGTCTGCGGAATAGCGGTTGGAAAAGGCGGATACCTCCCTGAGATACCCGGAAAATCCCTGAAACTCTTCTTTCCCCTCCGTCACCGTCAGGAAGGTGAGCCGTTGGCTCTGGGCATCGATTTTTAACCCGATGTACTTGATTCCCTGGATGCGCCGCTGGGCCAGCTGCTTTTTCCAGTCCAGATAGTGATCCCAGGCCGCCAGCTCCCCGGATAAGGGTTTGACGGGCTTGGCGGTCCGCTCCTTCTTCTCTCCTTCCAGGTAGTCGTAGAGAACGTTAAGCTTATTTGGGCCGTCAAAATAAAAGGTAACGGTGTCTTCCTTATAAGCAGAATCAGAAATTCTGGCCAAGTCTTCAACCCAGAGATCATCCGCGAAAAACTCACCATCCTTCAGATAACCGCTCAGAGCCAGGCATTTTTCCTTTCCGATCTTGACCTGGATATAATTGGTGCTGTTTAGTATGTAAAGTTCAAGTCCAGAGGAAGAATGCCCAGCCCTCTTTCCCCGTGTAACCGCGCAAATTCGACATTTCTGGGAAATTTTCCCTGGAACAGCACGCTTAATCAATGTATTGAGATCCCCTTTGAAATCCGCGAAATCCTGGTTCACCCGGCAAAAATTCTCTAAAAGTTTTCCCAGGTTCCGGTCTGCCCCAAACTCTTCCTCTGTGTATAGATGGATGCGGGCGCAGCGCTCCTTCTCTTTCGGAGCTTCTTGTTTTTTATCTTTTTTCTTCTTTGCCGCCTTCTCCGCTGCCCTCAGCTCCTTAATTGCATCGTATGACGACTTTTTCTTTTTCTGAATTAATTTGGACGCTGCTGGTTTCGTCTTTTTCTGAACCGGCTTCTCCAACGATGCACAAAGCGTATAGACATTCGAAGAAACATACACCGGCTTTCCATCCTTATACGTGGCAATGGGACTTTCTTTCTTCATTCCCTGACGGCTCATATAATATGCATCGCACTTGGAGCAGTAAAAAAGCGGGTCGCGAGTTACCGCAGCTGAACCCGCAGCCCTGACCTTGACAATCTTTGAAGAGCGGAGCTGCTCTTCCTTATGCTTCGGGCACTTCATTTGAAAGGTTTGCCCTAAACCAGCTGTTTCTATTTTTTGCTGCATTTTTTCTTCCTTTCTATATCTCCTCCAGCCTCAGCACCAGCTTGCTCACCGTATTCCATACTGAGCCGCAATCTCCCGCAGCTCCTCATCATCCGCCCTGCGGATTCTCCCTTCGTCCAGAAGCATCGCTCCCATACCTGCCGCGGCTCCCGCGTAAATCTCTTCCAAAAGGCGTCTGCGCAGTTCTTCCGTATCATAGATCATTCTTTTACCCCCCCCCCCCATAATTTAAAAAATAAGCGCGTATCTTGTCGCGATTTGATCAATCAGTGTGTTCATTCTACCATTTTTTGAAGCCAAAAACAATATGCTGGCTGCATAGTAATACCGGATAATTTTCTCTCGAAAATCATCCGGCTAAGTAATAATTCCTCACTCAATTCCCTCATACATTTCCTGCAAAAACCGCACGTCCTCATGATACCGCTCCGGCTTACAGCTCTCCAGCAGCACATCGATCTGGGGCTTCTCCTTCTTCACCCACCGCAGCAGGGGCTCATAGTCAAAAACGCCTTCCCCAATGAAGTGAAAAACCTGCTTTTCCCCTTCAAAGGCCACATCCTTTATGTGCAGGACGGTGATCCGGTCCCCGTACCAGGAAAAGGCCTGGTCTAAAATCCGCTTCTGGCTCTCCCGGTCCGTCTCATGGGGATGGATCAGGTTCATGGCGTCAAAGATTACCTCCACATTGGGCGAGGCAATATCGTCCAGAAACCGCTTCATCAGAGCCGGGGTGTGGAGCACATGATTGTATCCCCCTTCCAGGCCTATGATCACCCCCAGCTTTTCCGCCGCCTCCACAAGCCCGGACATGGTTTGGGCAAACAGCTGATAGGCTTCCTCCGTGTAGGTGGCCGGGGTAAATTTCCCCTCCCGGTCCATCCGCCCTGTCTCTGTGCCGATCAGGAGTAATTGAAATCGTACAGATTGCTGCCATTCAGCAGATAGCTGGACTCTACCGCCGCTGTGGAGCCAAAGGCC
>CALWQV010000020.1 GCA_944383785.1 uncultured Enterocloster sp.
GACAGAACCATGCCGTCCCGTATCCCACACTTTTCCAGGGCCTCTCGGATGGAAGATACCCGCTTGTCCCTGGCCGGGTCCACGCCGGCCCGCACCGTGGGAGCCGCCTTTTTGTAGGAAGCGCCGTCCCTAAAGTTCATACCCTGGTAACCTGTTTTTCCGTACTGTTTCAGCAGATCATCGGGAATCTTCCGGCCTGCGGCGTTGATCATAAAATTCGACCTCCTTCTTTTCTCATTTTACCAGTTTCTGGCTTTATCATACCATTACATCCGGAATATTACAAGAAAGAATCCGCCGCCATGAACGTTTAAAGCGCGGTCCCTCCGGGCCCTGTCAAAAACCCGAAGGGCCGCGCCACCCCTATGATTAACCGGAAACCGCATGGATGCGATTGTCTTCCGGCAGCGTATAAATTAGCTGATTTTATTGAAGAAAGGGTAGAAAAAATCCCCTCCGTCCTTATTTCGCCGAAGGGGAGAAGTGTTTTTATTTTTCTATCATCACTTTACACTGCTTTTTATAGCACCCAATTCCATACCGGAACAGCGTATGGCAGTCCTTATCCTGAATCAGCTCCTTGCCGTATCCCCGCTTCTCGATCTGGCGCAGAGCCTCCTTACATGCCTCCTCCAATCTGCCATCCTGCGCATATTTTACTTCAATCACGATGCCGATGCCCTCATCCTCCACATGAATCACAATATCGCCGTATCCATCGCCTGTTTCATAATTGGACTTTACATACCAGCCATTTTTCAGTCCCAGTATGCCCAATAGGATTACGTGGTAAAAGTTTTCTTTTAATGACTTCCGGACAAATGTATCCCGCAGGCTGATGCTTTTTTCCAAATAAGCGGTAAACAGCCGCTGGGCCTCCTGCTCGTTTCCTGTTTTCAGCGCCGTGCAAAAGGCTGTCAGCATCTCCGGATCCTTAGCCGTCTCCTCCTTGAACATGGCCATAATCTGGCCTCGGAAGGTCTCCCGGATCTCCATGTTGGGGATGGCCAGCTGATACCGTTTGCCATCCGGCTTTCCTCGGTAGGTCAGGTAGCCGGTGGCCAGAAGGAGGCTCCAAAGGTTGTCAATGGAATCGTAAACCTGCTTATAAGTCAAATCCTCATGAATCTCTTTTGTCACCGTCTCTCCGGCCACCAGGGATTCGATTTCCCCTTTTGTCACCCCATTTCCCATCCGCTCAATGAGACGCCGGATCACATCGTTGCCGCTGGTATTGCTCCAATAATTCTGCGGAGGGGCAGCAGGTTCGTCCAGCAGGTCGTCGCAGAAGTTAATCACGTCCCAGGGGCAGTACACATCTACATTTCCAAACCGGTATCCATCATACCAGTCCCGTATGTCCTCGTAGCGGCCGGATCGGCCGTAATGGGCCAGCATATCCCGCACCTCCTGGTCCGTAAACCCAAAATATTCATCGAAGCGCACCGACGGCACGGAGAAGACCTTTAAATTATTCAACCCGGTGAAGATGCTTTCCTTCGACACCCTAAGGCAGCCGGTCAAAACCGCAAACTCCAGGCTGTCATTGGTTTTTAATGCCTTTTCAAAGAGATTGCGGATTAAAATTTTCCAAACCGGCGGGGGCGGGTAAAGAGATTCACCTTTCCTCCCCTCAGCAGAAGATCCCGGATCATAGCAGTCTTATCCACATAGTAGTACCCATTCTTTCGCATCTCTGTAAAGTTTTCAATCCCAATGGGAAGCCTCTTCTGACTTTGACCGATCATAAGCTCCTCCTTTCCTCATTCTGATTTTATCATCCTACCCATAAAATCACAAGAAAAGCCCGCTTTCTCCAGCAAATTTCCTGAATACAACGGACTTTTCATATCATTCTATAAAACAGTTACAACTGATCGATCAGATTACGCTTCTTCCTTCTGAGCAATCTCAATCCCCAGCTCCTCAAGCTGCTTGGGATCTACCTCCGAGGGGGCCTCCATCATCAGGCAGGAGGCGTCCTTGATCTTGGGGAAGGCGATGACGTCGCGGATGCTGTCCGCCCCAACCATCAGCATCACCATGCGGTCCATGCCGTAGGCCAGTCCCGCATGAGGAGGAACACCGTACTTAAAGGCATCTAACAGGAAGCCAAACTGTTCCTGGGCCCGCTCAGGGCTAAAGCCCAGCACCTCAAACATCTTGGACTGGATGTCGCTCTGGTGAATACGGACAGAGCCTCCGCCCATCTCCACGCCGTTTAATACAATATCGTAGGCCTTGGCCCGCACCCGTCCCGGATCGCTGTCCAGATACTGCAGATCCTCATCCATGGGCATCGTAAAGGGATGGTGCATGGCCACAAAGCGATTCTCCTCCTCGGAGTATTCAAGGAGCGGGAACTCGGTCACCCACAGGAACTTAAAGTCATCCTTCTTTAACAGATCCAGCTGCCTTGCCAGCTCCAGACGCAGGTTACCTAAAACGTCAAAGACCACCTTGTCCTTGTCAGCGGCAAAGAGCAGCAGATCCCCCGGCTTTCCGTCCATGGCGGCTACCAGAGCGGCCATCTCTTCCTCCTTCATAAACTTGGCAAAGGAGGATTTGAGGCTTCCGTCCTCGTTGATCGCCACATAGGCCAGCCCCTTGGCACCAAATCCCTTGGCGTACTCTACCAGGGCGTCAATCTTCTTTCTGGGCATATGTCCCTGCCCCTCGGCGTTGATTCCCCGGACGGAGCCGCCGTTTTCAAGGGCGTTCTTAAATACGGCGAACTCGCAGCCCTTCACAACCTCGGAAACATTGTGAAGCTCCATGCCAAATCTCAGATCCGGCTTGTCGGAGCCGAAGCGATCCATAGCCTCCCTCCAAGTCATCCGCTGAATAGGAAGCTTTATCTCAAATCCACAGATCTCCTTAAACAGCTTCTGCAGCAGCCTCTCGTTTACGTCCAGCACGTCCTCCACATCCACAAAAGACAGCTCCATATCAATCTGGGTAAACTCCGGCTGACGGTCCGCTCTTAAATCCTCGTCCCGATAGCAGCGGGCCAGCTGGAAGTAGCGGTCATAGCCAGAGCACATCAGCAGCTGTTTTAACAGCTGGGGAGACTGGGGCAGGGCGTAAAAGGAGCCTGGGTGAACGCGGCTGGGCACCAGGTAGTCTCTGGCTCCCTCGGGAGTGCTCTTAATCAGGGTAGGCGTCTCAATCTCCAAAAATCCCTCCTCCGCCAAAAAGGCCCGGGTCAGGATGGCCACCTTGCTTCTGGTAATCAGATTGCGCTGCAGATCCGGTCTTCTCAGATCCAGGAAACGGTATTTTAACCGCAGCTCCTCCTTGGTCTTGCTGTTCTCCTCAATGGGGAAGGGCGGCGTCTCTGATTCCGAAAGAATCCGAATCTCCTTTGCCCGCACCTCGATGGCGCCGGTAGCCAGGTTCTGGTTCACCGCACCGGAACGAGCCTCCACTCTTCCCTTGACAGCGATGACGAACTCGCTTCTGAGCTTCTCGGCCTTGGCGAAATTCTCAGCGCCGCAGTCATTTTCCTCAAATATAATCTGCAGGATGCCGGAACGGTCCCGAAGGTCCACGAAAATGATGCCTCCCTTATTCCTGCTCTTCTGAACCCAGCCCATAACAGTCACATCCTGACCGATCTGCGCTGTAGTCACTTCCGTACATCTGTGGGACCGCTTCATCCCAACCATTGATTCTGCCATGACGATTCTCCTTTATCGTTTCAAATCTTCTTTATAGAACTCCAGAAACTCCGTATATCCCTCTTTATTTAGCTGTTCCTTCTGGAACTTCTTGTTCTTGTTCATCTGAGCCACCAGAACCTGGACGCCTTTCTTTCTCTCCTCCATAGCCGAGCGAATCAGGCCAGCCAAAGTGGCAGCGTCCACACCTTTCTCAAAGAGGTAGGCTTTCTTCCCGGCAGCGCCGGGAACCTCAAAACCATTGTCCATCAGGATGGTGACAATGCGCTCAAACCCGATGGAGAATCCGCAGGCCGGCGTCTCCATACCCGTAAACTTGCCGATCATCTTGTCATACCGGCCTCCGCCTGCCACGGAACCGCCGAAGCCCTCCATGGAAACCTCGAAAATAGTTCCCGTGTAATAGGACATGCCCCGCACTAGGGTAGGGTCAAACTCCAGCTTAAAATCAGCCTGGGCCACTTCCATCACTGTATCCATAATGTGGGCCAGATTCTCCGTCACAGACTGGGGCATCACATCGGAAAGCTCCCCGCCAAGGCTTCTGACGCTGTCCGCATCCTTGCCAGCTCTGTTTAAAAGATCCAGATAGCGCTCCACTGCCTGTGCCTCATGGCCAGCTTCCAGAAGCTCCTTCCGAACTCCCTCAGGACCAATCTTATCCATCTTATCCAGGGTGATAAACACCTGGTCCATGGCTTCCCCGTCAAAACCGCAGTGCTTGGCCATGGCTTTTAAGATTTCCCGGTCGTTGATGCGCACCGTAAATGCGTTCTGGGGACAGATCTTTCCCAAAGCCGTGGTAGTGGCCAGGATCAGCTCGATCTCCGCCAGGCTGGTGGCATCTCCTAGGATATCGATGTCGCACTGGACAAACTGGCGGAAGCGTCCCTTCTGGGGGCGGTCCGCCCTCCAGACGCTTCCCATCTGCAGGGCCTTAAAGGGGCTTGGCAGATTGGCCGCGTTGTTGGCATAGTAGCGCGAAAGGGGCAGGGTCAAATCATAGCGCAGGCCGCTGTCCGTCAGATCGCCTTCTGTGGCGGCAGCCTCCAAATTCAGCTTCTCGCCCCTCTTTAAAATCTTGAAAATCAACTTTTCATTGTCCCCGCCCTGCTTGCTGGTAAGATTTTCAATATGCTCTACGCAGGGTGTCTCAATCTGGGAAAACCCAAAGCTTTTGTATGTTTCCCGGATCTGGTTCATCACATACTCCCGAATCTGCATCTCACGGGGCAGTATGTCCTTCATGCCGGTAACCGGCTTCTTCTTCAATGCCATATTTTACTCCATTCCTTTTGCTTTTCGGCTGTTCATTTCTATTTTAATGAAGTTTCGGGATTTTGCAAGAGGTTTATCAGAAATAGAGTTGAAAAAAGAGCCGCCGCCTATATAACTTCAGGGCAATGGCTCCTTTTTACCTATTGAACAGAGATATCCCCATTTTCTCCCTACACATCATACCGCACCGTTGACACCACCACTACTTCAAAGGAGTCAAAGGCTATGGGCTGGAAAGCCTCATCCGTAGGAGCGTTAAATTCCGCTATTCCCACCTTTTCCAGATGATTCAAAGAATCCTTTTCAAAACCCACGGTCTGATCTCCCTGGTAATAGAGGCAGGCCAGCTCCGCCTGGTCAATGGACGCGCCAGTTCCATTTTCTACCTTAGCCAAAACGTTTCCGTCCAATCCCACATTTGCGGTAATAGTAAGCTGATCCCCAAGATAGTCATATTCAGGATTTGGATTGCGCTCCTCGGCTGTGACATACACCTCATAATGGTCGAAGGGTACCGGCTGTCCATTGGCATCCCTCGGAAGATACACTGTCTCGTAGAACTTTGCTCCCGGCCCGCAAAAAACCGCATATGCCTCCTCTGCAGTCATCATCTTCCCCGCCTCATTATAAAAGACTACGGAAATATCGACCGATACGTCTACCTCATTATCATTTGTCCCCAAAAGAAGAAGCTGCCGGGCAAGAAGCCTCTCCTCCAGCTTCACATTTTCATCCAGATTCTCCTGAGCCTTTGTTTCCTCCTCATTCTGAGTGCGAGGCGCTTCTTCCCGCGGCTGCTCCTCACTCTGGCTGGCAGAACGCCATCCGTCAAGGAAGCCGCCGGCCGGTCCAAAAAAACCGGAGAAAAATACAGACTGCACCGCAAAATAAAGAACTGCTATGCCGATCAGGAAAAGGAACGCTACGCTGCCTTTCCTCTTACCTTTTGTGTTCCGGTCTTTTTCATTCCCATGCTCAGGATCCATATTTTCCATCTGCAGCCTCCATTCCAGCTTTCATTTTATCCTTATTAATCAAGCTTATCACAGCCGGAAACAGAAGGCCATCATCTCTCTGTTAAAAGCAGGTAAAATTCAGGTAAGAATCTTCTCTTTGCGCCCAATCATCTCGTCAATACGCTCTATATACTGCTCCACTTCCTTCACATTTTCGCACCGCTCCCTGCGGTTCTGTGCCGGAAATACTACTTTAGTTGTGGTTCCGGCGCCGCAGGCGGCGATGGTCTGCATCTCCTCCATAATCAGTATATTATAGAGACAGGCCTTTCCCGGAAGGGCGTAGCCTACATTTTCAAAATTTCCCGCCATATTCTTCTGCCGGTACAGGTAGTAGGGCTCCATGCCCATTTCCCTGGCGCACCCCATGCTCATCTCGATCATCTCCGGCGTGTTCCGGATGGTGAGATTGCTGTAATCCTCCTTGAACATGTTGAGCCTGGCGGCCCGCTTGATCGCCAGGGAATGGACCGTCAGGGAATCGGGCCTTAAAGAGCGGATCTCTCCCAGGGTGTACTCCACCTCAGAAATCCCTTCCTGTGGCAGTCCCATAATCAGATCCATATTAATATTGTCAAATCCCAGCTCACGGGCCATGTAAAAGGTATCCTTCACCTGCTCTACCGTATGGCGGCGGCCGATGAGATCCAGGGTCTTCTGGTTCATGGTCTGGGGGTTGATGGAAATGCGGGTGATGCCGTGATCTCGCAGCACCTGCAGCTTTTCCCTGGTAATGCTGTCCGGCCGGCCCGCCTCCACCGTAAATTCCAGAACGTTTTTTGTATCAAAAAGGCTCTCGACTTTGCATAAAATAGCCTCCAAATCTTCCGCTTCCAGAGAAGTAGGCGTCCCTCCCCCAAAATAAATGGTATCCAAAGGCCTTCCCGCCATCTTGCGGGCTGTGTATTCCAGCTCCTGAAACAGCGCGCCCAGATACAGCCCGGTCCTCCCCTTCCACTTGCCGATTGGGTAGGAGGTAAAGGAGCAGTACAGACAGGTGGTGGGGCAGAAGGGAATCCCCACATAGAGGCTATAGCCCCGCTCGTAATCCACCGGAGCCAGAAGCTCCTTTTCCCGGGCCGCGATCTCGATGCACAGATCGATCTTCTCATCGCTGGCCATATAAGTTTTCTTCATATAATCCCGGATCTCCTCCGGTTTCCACCCCTCCTCCAGACAAGTCAGGGCGATCTTGGTAGGCCGGATTCCCGTCAGGGAGCCCCAGGGCAGGGTTCTGCCTGTCCGCTCACAGAGCATCTCATAGAGAAGCTGCTTAATCACATTTTTTGCCCCCAGGCGATCCCCAAGATCCGCCGGACGGCTGCGGTCCATGGCGAGGGCAAATCCCGGCGCGGGAGCGGGCCGGAGGCTCTCCCCGGTCTCCTTTGTCTCCTTGCTCTTATCCTTCTCATCCCAGACTAAAAGCCGGACCTGTCCCCCGTCCAGCCTGCTCTCCACATAAAAATCTACACCTTCCTTCACCTCATGGGCGTAAACCTCGCCCGGATAAAAGGACATCAGAAGCTCTCTGATGTCCTGCTCAAATACATTGTCCTGTATCAATAATCCAATCATCGTTCTCTCCTATGTCAGGCCATGGGATTGTACATCTTCTCGTGGCCGATGGTGGTGGGATCTCCATGCCCCGGATAAACCATGGTGTCCTCCGGAAGTGCGAACAGCTTTCCCCTGATGGAATCCGCGATCTGAGCCTGGCTGCCCGTGGGCAGGTCGGTCCGCCCGTAGGACTCGCAGAACAGGGTATCTCCCGACAGGAGAATCCCCTCCTCCCCTATGTAGTAGCACATGGAGCCAGCCGTATGGCCCGGAGTCGCAAGGGCCGTCCATTTCACACCTAAAAGCTCAAACTCCTGGCCTTCCCTCAGGGTCTCATCTACGGAAACGCTGAAAGATTGTCCCAGGGACTGCCAGGAAAGGTTCACCGTAGCGCTTCCCAAAAGCTCCGTCTCATTTGCTCCGGCGTAAACCTTTGCCCGGAAAATCCGTTTCAGGTCGTTCACCGCCATAATATGGTCAAAATGTCCGTGGGTCAGCACCACCGCCGTAGGCAGCATCCCCAGCTCCTGGCAGCAGTTGGCGATGTATTCCTCATTGTCCGCCGGGTCCACCACCACGCACTCCTTGCCGCCCTGGCGGTATAAAATATAGCAGTTGGTGCTAAGAGGCCCCAACACGCAGGTCTTAATACGGAAATCATTCATCCTGAAAAATCCTCCTCTCTGTCCTCAGCCGGTGGTGCGCTCAATGTCCAGCACACCCTCAATCTGACGGATTTTGTCAATCAGCCTATTCAGCTCTTCCATTCCGTGAATGTCAAAGGTCATGATAATCGTAGCCTTCCCCTGTTTGCTGGTCCTCACATTCATGGAGGTAATATCGATCTGCCGCTCTGTAAATACCTTGGAAATGTCCGCGAACATACCGATGCGGTTGTTGGCGAAAATCGTAATCTCAGTGGAATAGCGCTCCCCGCTGCTTCCATCCTCGGGAACCTGCCACTCCGCATCGATCAGCCGGTTTCTCTCGTCCGCCGGCAGGTTGATAATGTTCACGCAATCCGTCCGGTGGATGGAAATGCCCCTTCCTCTAGTGACAAATCCTACGATCTCATCACCCGGCACCGGGCTGCAGCAGCGGGAAAAACGCACCGCCAGGTCGTGAATCCCTTTCACAACGATGCCGCTCTTAGAGCGGCCCGCCCTAGCGTTTAAGGAAGCGGTTCCCTGGGTGTCGGCAATGCCGCTTAGAACGTCCTCATCGGTGATCTCCCGCTTCAGCTTCTTAGCCCGCTCTTCCAGCATCTTATTAACCACCTGGCCCTCTTTGAGACCGCCGTGGCCCACGGATGCCAGCACCGAATCCCAGTCCTTAAAGGCGTACCGGGACATTACCTTTTCCATATACTCCGGTTTATTAATGTCCGCCCAGTTGATACCCTTGGCCTTGCAGTAGCGGTCGATCACCTCGCGGCCTCGGATGATATTTTCCTCCTTCATCTCGGTCTTAAACCACTGGTTGATCTTGGTCTTGGCCTGGGTGCTCTTTACAATATTCAGCCAGTCCCGGCTGGGGCCCTTGGAGTTCTGGGAGGTAATCACCTCGATCTGGTCCCCGTTCTGGATCACATAGTCAATATTGACCAGCTTTCCGTTGACTCTGGCTCCCACCATCTTGTTGCCCACGGCGCTGTGGATGGAATAAGCAAAATCAATGGGCGTAGAACCGCTGGGCAGTGTCTTTACATCGCCGGAAGGAGTAAAGCAGTAAACGCTGTCGGAAAACAGATCCAGATCGCCCTTTACCATGTTCAGGAACTCTTTGGAGTCGTCCGTCTCCCTCTGCCACTCCAGAATCTGGCGCAGCCAGCTTAACTTCTCCTCCTCGCTTCCCGCCGCTACGGCCCCGCTTCCGCTCTCCTTATACTTCCAGTGGGCGGCGATGCCGTATTCCGCCGTGCGGTGCATCTCGTAGGTGCGGATCTGAATCTCAAAGGGCTGTCCGGTACTGCCGATCAGGGTAGTGTGAAGGGACTGATACATGTTGGGCTTTGGCATTGCGATGTAGTCCTTAAAGCGCCCCGGTATGGGCTTATACATTTCGTGGATCACGCCCAGCGCCGCATAGCAGTCCTTCACCGTCTCCACCATAATCCGCACCGCGAACAGGTCGTAAATCTGATCCAGGGTCTTATTCTGCTTCACCATCTTTTTATAGATGCTGAAGAAATGCTTCACCCGTCCTCCCACCGTAGCCTGGATGCCCGCCTCCTCCATGTGCCTCTTCACCTCGTCTACAATGGACTGGACAAATGCCTCCCTGGCATCCTTTTTTAAATGGACTTTCTCCACCAGATCGTAATAAACCTCCGGCTTCAAAAACTTTAAAGAAAGGTCGTCCAGCTCGATCTTGATCTTGGAAATACCAAGACGATCCGCGATGGGCGCGTAGATCTCCATGGTCTCCCTGGCCTTCTCCTTCTGTTTCTCCGGCTTCCAGAACTGGCCGGTGCGCATGTTGTGCAGGCGATCCGCCAGCTTAATGATAATCACCCGGATATCCTTGGCCATAGCCAAAAACATCTTGCGCAGGTTCTCCGCCTGAATCTCCACTTTATCCTTATCCCAGTTTAACTGGGTCAGCTTCGTAACGCCGTCTACCAGAAAGGACACCTCGGAGCCAAACTCCCTCGTCAGGTCGTCCAGACTCATCACCGTATCCTCCACCACATCGTGGAGCAGACCTGCCTCAATCGTCTCCTTATCCATCTCCAGGTCCGCCAGGATAATCGCCACGCACAGCGGATGGATGATGTAGGGCTCCCCGGATTTGCGCTTCTGGTCCTTGTGGGCTTCTGTGGCAACCTTGTACGCCTTTTCGATCATGGTAATATCATCCGAAGGATGATATCTGCGGATGGTCTGAATCAGGTCCTGGTAGAGCACCTCCGGGCTTGTAAAGCTGGCCGGAGCCTCCAGTTCAATATCCAGTTTTTCTTTTGTCGCCTCATTTGCCATAAATGGTCACCTTTTTTCATTAATCTCAAACGGTAGTCATTTAACAATTATAATTTTAAATAGACGAAAAAGCAAGGGGTTTGACGGGGCAATCTGCCGTCAATCTACTCTCTCCGCAAAGCCAAATGCACTATTTGTGCCTAATGCGGAATGCAGACCGACTAAATAATAGCGTCCCTGATTAACCAGAAATCGCGCTTCACCCTTGTAGCGCCTCTCTCCAATTTTATAAAAGACCTCATATTCTTCATAAGTATCCGCTCCATAATTCGAGGCCTGAATGGAAAAACTTTGCTGCACCTTTGAATCATATTGAAGCTCCGGATTAACAAGCCGTAAACCTGCTAATTCTAAATCTTTTATTATGGACAAATCATATTCTCTCAGCAAAGCCAATGCCTGATCCCCAGTCCAAATCCTCCCCCCTTCCTCCAGAATCTCGTCTTTTGCAGCGAAGCTAAAAACAAATCGGTATATTTCAGGAAGCCGAGCATTTTCATAAGTAAAGGCGTTAAACTTCCGATTCGCCTCTGAATCGCCGGGAACACGTATCCCGTTCGCTGAATCCCATATTGTTGTCCGCTCCATCCATCTCTTTAAATCAAAGCTCTCTGCTATGGATTCTGCTGAAAATACTTCCAAAGCCCTGTAGTAATCTAAATCTCTCAGGGCCGATCCGAAAGCTTCCATTGCCATTTCCGGGCTGTCAAATCCATTCTCAAAGGGGCTGCTCTCTTTGTTCACACCGTTCTTTTTTAACCCCCCTGGATTTTCGTTTATTAAAAAGCTTGTATCATCGAACTCCTTTTCCACATAAGCATTCGCTTGTGTTCCCAGAAGAACAGAGTTCAATTGCCATAGATAATATCGGTCTCCATAGACAATGAATCTCAAGCCACCGGAATAGAGTCTATTTCCGATTCTATATTCAATCGAATATTCTTCAAACATATCCGCACCGTATATACGGGCCGTTCTTGCAAAATTATTCTGTACTTCCTCTGAATTTTGAAAATCCGAATCCGCAAGCTGCATATTTTCAATCTCAAGAGTCTTAATTCCTGCCAAGCTGCATCTCTCAACCAAAGGGAGCGCCTCGCTTGCGCGAAGGCTCTTACCCTCTAATAGCTTATCGTCTGCGAAAAAACTAAAGGCCCAGTTTGCAATCTCTTTCCGCACAGCTCCTTCATATACCATCTCATTCAATCGTATATTATACTCGGAAGTACTGGGAACCAACATATTATTGGATACCAATGACCACGCTAAATATTGAGACATGTCATACTCAAAATCATAGTATTCTGACGCACGACGGATCGGAAATGCCTTAAGCATCTTTGCAAAATCCATATCCCGCGCGGTCTCTATAAAAAATTCCATCGCAGCTTGCGGGCTTTCAAATCCTTCTTCCGACTGAGCTTTCTGAAAGACCTCCTTTTTTTCCTTTTGGCTGTTCTTTCGACTTTCCTTGTTTTGCTCAATCCCCTTACTTTGATCGAAAATTTTCCCTGTCCCCAGCCCCCACGTAAACGCCGCCCCCAAAATAACGGCGCAAACAAGAGCCAGTCCAAACAAAACGCCCCATCCAGCGCTTCTTTTACGTCGCCTTTTTTGTCCTGTGCCATTCCCACAATATGGGCAGAACTCAGCTCTATGGTCGATCTCCCTGCCGCATTTCCTGCAAAACATTTTGTACTTCCCCCCTTGCGCTGTAACTCAAGCAGCATTTCCATAGTAATGGGTTACATCTGCTTCCCTTGTCTTTATTTTTTCCAAAACAATATAAATTTTATCCCATCCGCACTTGTAGTATACCATATCATATTTACATCCGAAATCATAATTTAAGGTGTCGAAAGAATATCTGTCTTAAAAATAAAAACGGGCGTCCAGCCGCAAGAAGCAGCCAGCGCCCGTCCGACCTATTCAATTAGATTACCCCAAAGCCGCCGTCTCCGCTGCCGGATACGCCGTCTGTCTCTGAGGCGACGAGAGAATCTTAACTCCGATATCATTCCAGGCTTTCGCCTCCTTGGCCGGCACATTCCAGTCCGTAAACACATAACTGACCTGCCTAGCGCTGCAGACCCGGTTAAAGGCCACCTCCTGAAACTTGCTAAATTCGCATAAAAGCATAATCGTATGGCCGATTTCCACCATTTTCCGCAGGGTTGCGGCCTCTTCCGTATTGTATTCCGTTACCCCATCTGCCATGGAAATGCCATCGACGCTGAGGATTGTCTTATCCACCCTAAAATTTCCAATGCACTCGTTGCACATACTGCCGATCAGGCTTTTATTATGCTTTCTCAAATATCCGGAGGACACATAAACCTGGTTGCTTTCATTTTCGCTCAAAATCATGGCAATGTCCGGGGAATTGGTCACCACCGTCAGGCCGTTTCGAACGTTCTGCATGCATTTGGCCAAAGCCAGCGTGGCCGCTCCGTTGTTCATGGCAATGGCGTCTCCGTCGTTAATATACTCCAGCGCAATCCTTGCGATCGCATATTTTCCCTGCTGGTTGTTGGCCATCTTCTTTTCAAATTCCAACTCCTTGGCACGGGTGGTGTTGTAGACTGCCCCGCCTCTTATCTTCTTAACAGATGAATTTCTCTCCAGCTCCAGCAAATCCCGCCGGATCGTTTCAAGAGAAACGTCAAACATAGCTGCCAGCTGCTCGGCTTTCGCATATTTCGCCTCCGCCAGGTATTGGGCGATTTGTTTCTGACGTGAATTTAGCATACTCATACTGTCCTGTTCTCCATACTGTGAACCAATTCCACCGCCATCTCATGATAGGGCACATCCATCCCCAGCCTGCGGGCCGCCTCTACCACTGCCCCGCTGATGGTGTCCACCTCCGTCCTTCTTCCGTCACGCAGGTCCGCACGGATGGAGGTGCAGCCTTTGGGATTCTTAAGGGACGTCTCCCTTACCTCTCTTGCGATCTCTTCCTCATCAAACCCCAGCCCTTGCCGGTTGGCTACCTCCACTGCCTCGTGGATCAGCCTTCCCGTCACCTTCCAGGCATGCTCATCCTCCGCGATAAAGCCCATATCCACCTGCAAAATCCCCGTCAGCACGCTTAAAGATACGTTGGTAAACAGCTTATGCCACACCAGCTTTTGGATTTGCTCGTGGATTTTTACCTGGAACCCGCAGGCAGCAAAGATTTTTCCATGACTCCTAAATTGTTCTTCACATGGTATTCATCAAAAGCAGCATAGTACGCAGCCTGCCTGTACGGCCATTACCATCTATAAACGGATGAACACCTTCAAATTCGATATAGAACCGTGCAAGCCTGGGAATGATATGCTCGGTGCTGTTTCTATAAGCTTCCAACAACTGCTCCATTTTAGGTTGGATCCGATAAGGCTGCGCCGGTTTCTTCGCCTCTACCGGAATTATATTAGCATTTATCGGAATAATACAAAAATCCGGAAGATAACCTTCGTTATCTCCCGGACCATTATATTTCGCAATTTTCTAGCAATATTATTCCGGCATACATCGTTTCTGTTTTTACTTCTTAACTTTAATTCCAGCAGGGATGCCCACATCCATACTCCCAGACCGAAATCCCTCCAAATCCAGAGTTACATAAACAAAGCCCAGCCTTTTCAATTCGACAGTCAGTTCCCCGGCCTGCCGAAGGACATCCTGGAACCGTTCCCGGTCCGCCTCAATCCTAACCACATCCCCGTGAAGCCTCAGCCGCACATTTCCGCCAATCCTACTTCTTAAAATTTCTTCTCCGTCCTCAATCTTTTTCAAAACCTCATAATCCAGCGGCGTACCATAGGGCAGTCGGGTCGCCATGCAGGGCGTAGACGGCCTGTAGGCCACGGAAATTCCCAGCCGGTCCGCCAGCCTGCGGACCTCTTCCTTTGTCAGGCCCGCCTCCGCTAGAGGACTGCGGATTCCCAGCTCCTGCACCGCCTGGATTCCCGGGCGGTGCGCATGAAGGTCGTCCTCGTTAGTTCCCTCCGCTAAAGCACTTACGCCCTTTTCCTTTGCGAATTTCTTCAGCGAGAGAAACAGATGCTTCTTACATAGATAACAGCGATTCACCGGATTATGGCGGATTTCCTCCATCTCAAGCTCGTCCACTGGAAGAATCACATGGATTCCCCCCAGCTCTTTTGCCGCCTGTTTGGCATTTTCCAGATCGCAGGAAGGGTGAAGACGGCTGTCAAACGTCACCGCCCACACCCGGCTTCCCTTCGCCGCCGCCCGGTCCGCCGCCATTTTAAGGAGCAGGCTGCTGTCCACCCCGCCGGAAAAAGCCAGGCAAAGATCCCCCACCGTCAACTCATCCATAATCTGGCCAAGGGCCGCCTCTTTTCCAGTTTTGCTCACGCCTGTTCCTCCCCTGCCTTCCACACTGCCCGGTATACCTGCTCGTAGGGCAGACCCTGCTCCCGGCAGATTTTCCTCACGCTCTCATATTCCGGGGCCACCCTGGTATAATCTCCTCGGCGGCAGACTTTCGCCTGCGCCCCGCCCCAGGGAGTTTCCACCTGAATCTGGCTGCGCTCCAGCTCTGTCCGCTCCACCGGATAGCGCCGGATTCCGATGGTCGTTGTATTCAGGAAAATGCTTTCCTCTAATTTCTCCCGCTCTTCCTCCCGGCACAGAACCGACAGCAGCACCGCCGGGCGGTTCTTTTTCATGTAGATCGGCGTATGCCACACATCCTTCGCCCCCTGCTCCAGAAGCCGCTCCATTACAAAGCCCAGCGCCTCTCCGGAACAGTCGTCAATATTGCTCTCCAGCACCCAAAGCGAATCCTGTCTATTTCCATCCGGTTCCAGGATCATGGCCCTGAGAATGTTGGCATTGGCAAAATCTTTATTTCCCGCTCCAACTCCCACCTTGCGGATCACGTATCCCTGGGGCAGCTCATCTCCGGAACTTAGGGCCGCCGCAATCGCAGCGCCAGTAGGCGTCACCATCTCGCCCTCATTGTCCGTCAGGCGCAGCTTCAGGCCGTGAGCCGCCGCGATTCCCGCCGTAGCCGGAACCGGAACCGGCATCACGCCGTGCTGGCAGCGGACGTAGCCTCTGCCCTCGGACAAGGGGGATACAATAACCCGGTCTGGCTGCAAATCATCCACCAGCACCGCCGTACTGATCATATCCACAATGGAGTCAATAGCTCCCACCTCGTGAAAATGTACCTGGTCAATGGGAAGGCCGTGAGCCTTGGCCTCCGCCTCCGCCACGATCAAAAACATTCTCCGGGCCAGCTTCTTCACCTGATCCTTCTCTTCCATGCGGTCAATAATCTGGTAGATATCATTCAGGTTCCGGTGAACATGGGGATGATGATGGCCCTCCTCCCCGTGGTGGTGATGGCAGTCGTCTTCCCCATGGTGGTGATGATGCTCTTCCTCTTCATGGTGGTGGTGCTCCCCCTCATGGTGATGGTGCTCCTCATGGCCACCCTCATTCTCCAGATGCACGTCAAAATCATAGGCATCGATGCCGCATTTTTTCTTTCTTCCAAAATGCAGATGGTACCCATCCACATGAAGGCTTTCCAGCGCCTTTTCCAAGCGCTGCCTGCTGGCACCCAAATCCAGAAGCGCCCCCACAGTCATATCGCCGCTGATTCCGGAATAACATTCCAAATATAAGATTTTCTCCATCGATTTTTCCCTCCCTTATTTTAATGCCAGCCGGTTGATCTGCGTTGCCAGGTAACCGGCACCATATCCGTTATCAATATTCACCACGCTGATGCCGTTGGCGCAGGAATTTAACATCGTCAGCAGCGCTGAAAGCCCGTGAAAGCTGGCTCCGTATCCCACCGAGGTAGGCACAGCGATTACGGGATTTTCCACAAGCCCGGCCGCTACGGTTCCCAGGGCCCCTTCCATGCCGGCCACCGCAACCACGCAGTTTGCCTTCTGAAAGCGCTCCCTCTGGCTCAAAAGCCGGTGAATCCCGGCCACGCCCACATCGTAGATCCGCTCCACATAACAGCCGAAAAATTCCGCCGTCTGGGCCGCCTCCTCCGCCACCGGCACATCCGCCGTGCCTCCAGTCAGCACCGCCACGCAGCCCTCCAGCTTCTTCGCTTCCCTCTGGGCCTTGATGATATGGGAAATAGGATCGTAAACCGCCTCCGGCAGCAGTTCCTTCACCAGCTGGTACTGCTCCGCGCTCGCCCTGGTTCCCATCACTTCCCCGTTGCGCTCATACAACTCTTTAAAAATACGTCCCAGATATTCATCCGGCTTGCCCTGGCAGAACACTGTCTCCGGAAAACCGGAACGCAGCTTCCGGTGGTAATCCAGCTTCGCGTAGCCCAGATCCTTAAAAGGCAGATCCTTCAGCTCTGCCTCGGCCTCCTCCACCGTTATCGTTCCCCTTTGGACCTGCAAAAGCATCTCCTTGATCTCCATAATCAGCCTCCTAACTCTACCTGGAAAAACAGGAAGGCATGTCCTTTTACAAAAAAGACCATACCTTCCTGGTATCATTTCCATGTTCGCGCTTTTCTATGACAGTTCCCGCTTCTTTGGGATTTATGGACGCTTGTGCGGCCGTTTTTTATATGCGCTGTCAGGTTTTATTATAAGATGCAGGCTTGGGAAAGTCAACGGTTTTCCGCTTGCAGCTCCTGTAGATCCATGCTATGATGCATACATCAGTGGGGACATTTCGAATCTCCCCTGAATCTTGCCGCAAGGCGTCTGTCCATCTTATTTGTTCTTTTAATTCTGATTTTTTCGAACAATTCCGGACAGAACTTTTCAACCACTTTTAAATGCTGTATAATGAAAGGAGAACATGTATGAGTGAAGCTTCTGAAACCAAAATCAAACGCACCTACAAGGACAGTCTGTTCCGGATGATTTTTCAGGACAGGGAGGCTCTTTTAAGCCTCTATAACGCCATCAACGGCACCTATTACGAGGATCCCAATGGGCTCATTATCACAACTTTAGAGGACGCCATCTATCTCAGTTGGAAAAATGATGTTTCCTTCCTGATTCAGGATGTGCTAAGCCTCTATGAACATCAGAGCACCAGAAACCCCAACATGCCACTGAGAGGGCTGTTTTACATCAGCTCCCTATTCCAGGGGTATCTTAAGGCGAATGACTTAGACCCCTACTCCAGCGTTCTCCTGAAACTGCCCACTCCAAGGTATGTCGTCTTCTACAACGGAACCCAGGAGGAGCCAGACCGGACGGAACTGCGGCTGTCGGATTCCTTTATCAGAAAGGATGTAGAACCCTGCCTTGAGTGTACGGCCCTGGTGCTGAATATCAATTACGGGCACAACAAGGAGCTGATGAAGGCCTGCCATAAGCTTTACGAATACGCATACTTTATCCAAACGGTTCGGGAATTTCTGGGGGATGGCCTGACGCGGGACGCCGCTATCGACCGGGCGGTGGTATCTTGTATCGAGGCGGACATCTTAAAGGATTTCCTAAACCGTCACAGAGCGGAGGTGAAAGACTTGTTTTTGACGGAATACGATGAAAAACGGCACGAGCGGACTCTGCGTGAAGAAGGCGAACTCAAAAAAGCCTATGAAATAGCCGCCAACATGTTAAAAGACGGCATGGCCCCGGAAAAGGCGAAAAGCTATGTAAATCTCAATGACGACCAGTGGAATGAGCTTCTAAAAAGCCTTGGAATGCCTGATTAGGCAGCCAGGCCCCACAGCATTGATCAAAATTCAATCAGGAAAGGAAGGTTTTAACCCTATGTACCGTATCGACAATTATATCAACAACGATGACATCAAGATCCTTGAAACCATGGGCCCATTTACGGTTGTGGAATTTCAGCGCGACCTAAGCGTCTCTCCCTCCAGCGCCCAAACCGCTTACTTTTCTGCGGCCATGAACGTCCGCAGGCGTCAGGTGATCTGCGATATGGCTAAAGCCGACATCACCCTTCAAGCCGGGGCCATGCAGTGGATGGTGGGCAACGTCAGCAGCAATACCGGAATCAAAGGGGTAGGCGATTTCTTCGGAAAAGCCGTCCGTGGTAAGGTCACGGGGGAGAGCGCCATCAAGCCAGAGTACACCGGAACCGGAACCCTGGTGCTGGAACCCACCTACCGCTTCATTCTTCTCATCGATTTGAAGGATTGGAATAACTCCATCGTGTTGGATGACGGCCTGTTTCTGGCCTGCGACTCCCGTCTGCAGCACAAGGCGGTGATGCGCTCCAATCTTTCCTCAGCGGTAGCCGGCGGAGAAGGCCTTTTCAATCTTGGCATCTCCGGTGATGGCGTCCTCTGCCTGGAATCCCCCTGTCCCAAGGAGGAATTGATCGAGATTACCCTTGAAAATGACGTATTGAAGGTAGATGGAAACATGGCCATCGCCTGGAGCGGCAGCCTGGAGTTCACCGTAGAGCGCTCCGGCAAGTCTCTCATCGGCAGCGCCGCCTCCGGAGAAGGGCTGGTAAACGTATATCGGGGAACAGGAAAAGTGCTGATGAGCCCGGTAGGAAACTAAAGCTCAAACACAGTTTAAAAAGAAATCCCGCCTCTGGGCCGAAGCTGCCGGAGATCGGGATTTCTTATTTTCATTCATGCCGCCTTATCAAGGCCGGTAGGTCTTATCTTTCATTCCGCTCATGGACATGTGGCCGCAGCATATGGTTTCATACAATCTCCACTGCTCCTCTACGTTCTGAGTCATAGCATTAAAATATTCCTTTACCACGTCCCGGGCATAGTCATGGGCTACAAAATGCCCGTCATCCGCCGCCAGATGCAAAACGGATTCATCCTCTGCCTCCCGCCCAATCATCGCATATTTCTTTAAAAATTCCGCGCCCTCGCGACAGCTCCACTTCTGATCCCACAGCTTCCTGGTAACTTCCAGCTTCCCATAGCCGACGATCTCACAGTATTCATGCCACAGAGGCATAAGCGCTGCCAGACCCTCATCCAGACCGGCAGTCCTAAAAATCGCTTCCCGCTCAAAATCTGTCCTGTGTTCCGGCGAATGGTCAAAGCACATCGAAATCACATAGCGGGCCGATCCTTCCGTAAACGCGGAGGACGGCGAAAACTGCTGTACCACCGCCATCTCCGGCCAACAGGTGTCAATATAAGTTTGAGTCCTCTTCTCATAGTAGGTCAAATGCCCTGGTTCCATCTCGTGACCGATACATTCCAGCACATTGTCTACGGTCCAGGGATAATCCAGGTTGAAATTCCGCTCATACTCCAGGTGATTATAATCATATCCGAACAGAATCGAAAGAAACGCCATTCCCGGATCCGGCAGCCTGCGCACCCTTACTCTTGGCATACTGTTCCCTGTCAACGTCATATGCGCCATCGACATGTCGTGAAACTCCTGAGTCGTTCTCTGCATCACGGAAAGCAATTTATCCTTTGGAATCGAGATCTGCTTCCGGAACCGGTAAATCTTATCCTGGGCTGTCCCTCCCCCCGGCAGAGCCTGATTCAGCTCCTCAAGAATACGGTCGAACCGGCTGTAGTCATATTCAGGCGCGGTTAAATCGTAAAGTTCCTCTGTCATCCGGTCAAATGTCATCTTCTCTCCCAGCAACATCCGTGTCCGGGTGTTCAGAGCCCTCACATGGTCCAAAAGGTACTGCACCCGTTGCTTCTCATCCCGGTGCGCTGTTCTTTGGTAGCTGCTTAAATTTGCCAAAAGATTCTCTGATTCCTCCAGAATATCCTTCAGCGTTTTTCCATGCTTCGCATCCGCAATCTCATAATCCGGCAGTATTTTATAGTCCCTCGAAAAACGCATACTGGTCCGACGCCAGAAAGGTCCCTCCGTATACCACTGAATATCAATATCATCATACCGGCTCTTGCAAAGTGTCAGATCCAGATATTGAGCCGCCATCGCGTTTAACGCCGCTTCAGACATTACAATTCCTCCATTCATTTTTAGTCCATCATCACGCTCTTAATATAGGCCGTTATAGAATCCCCGGTCGCAAGCCACAAGCCTTCCTCCTTCTTCATCCCCGCAAGTAGCTCTTCCAGCATAAAAATACGCCCCTGTTCTCCCGTTGCCTGTGGATCAAGCTGGAGATTCAGCAGTGTTCCCCAGCGTCTGGCCCCTTCCCACTCGTATCTCCAGTTTGCCAGCACATCATCCATTGCCGCCGACCTGGCTTGTCCCGGTGGAATTGGCGGATCAAAAGCAAATGTGAAATATGGCAGATCAAACAATTCCCAGTGAATCGGAAGTTCCACCAGCCCCGTTGCCGGGTGGACATAAGGAATATCGTCATCCGAAAGAGAGCTACTGTAGGAAAAATCCAGCTCCTTCAAAATCTCCAGGGTATCTTCATTGATCTCCCCCTCCGGCATCCGAAAGCCGCTGACCTTGTGCCCTGTAATCTGCTCCAGGCTGTCTTTTGCTCTTTTTAAAATTCTTCTCTGCTCATCCCTTGAAAAACGCGCCAGAATCTCGTGCTCATCCCCATGACAGCCGATTTCGTGTCCTCTACCCGCGATCTCGCGCACTTGATCCGGATATTCCCTAGCAATGGCTCCCGGTACAAACCAGGTAGCCTTCACCTGATGGGCGTCCAGGGTATCCAGAAGCCTGGGAAGCCCAAACTCCATACCAGTTCGCCCCAGCCTCAGAATGTCCCCGCTCTTCACATCAATATCTGGATAATAGATCCTTCCATAATATTCCCCATCCAGATTGACGCTGATCATTGCCCCGCAGCTCTTTCCCTGGGGCCAGATACTCCTCTCCTTACGCATGAGCTTCATCCTCCAACATCCTTCTGTGATAATCCGCAATTTCTAGACAGGTGGCGCACCAAATCTCCTGGTTGTCCGCCAGATACCGGCAGAATTTCTCCAACAGAACCGCTCTGCCCGGAGTCCCGCCGATCTGGGGATGAAACGCAGAGGAACCGGAATTTCCATAGCGGATCATTCCTTCCACCTCACGTACCCAGTTACCATAGACCACATCATAGGGCGCAATTCTTGGCATCCCTTCCAGCACGGCGGGGTAGGAATTTAAAACGGTCTGCACATAATCATCCATCTGCTCATCCCGGCAGGGCACATTAATGCCCTTCGTCCGAATCTCGTCCACATAATACCAGCCCCTTCCTTCTCCGCTGGTTCCGGCACTGGAATATCGAAAGCCTCCCTGGTCATAAAGCCACAGCTCCGTCTCGGGTAGAAGCGCCCCCGTAGGCCGCATCCCATAAGCGGGCTTTCCCGTATACTTTCGGAAGATATCCTGGCATTTACCAATATATTCCTGCTGCTCCGCCAGTGTATCACCGTAAAGTCCCTTATGGTCATATCCATGGTGGGCAATCTCATGCCCCCCGTCCAATATCTTTTCGATTGTTTCCCTGTGCTCCTCGATCATCTGAGCCGGTATGAACCAGGTTGCCTTCAGCCCAAACTCCTCTAAAATTTCCAGAATCCGCAGGGCTCCCTTTTTCGGGCCGTAAGCGCCGATGGAAGGCCCCTTTAAAAAGCTGTCTCCCCCAGGCAGCCTTCTGGCTTTATTGCGCCAGATCGTTTCCCCATCCAGGTCAAATCCCAGATTAAAGGCACACCTTGCATTATTTGGCCATATCATCGCCCAACGCTCCTTTTCGTAAGACTTAAACCAGCATCCGTTTACCGCCGTTAGGGGCCACGATCTGTCCGGTCACATAATCCGCTGCCTCTGACACTAAGAAAAGCACCGTATTGGCCACGTCCTCCGGCACCGCAATGCGCCCCAGAGGAATAAGGGGAATCTCATCCGCCACCAGCTCAAAATCCGCTTCCCGCAGTCCCGGCGTATCAGTGGTTGGAACCGGAATCACATTTACATTAATCCCAAAAGGCGCGGCTTCCTTGGCGATCGATGTGGTAAGGCCGATTACTCCCGCCTTTGCGGAAGCATAGTGGGCGCAGAAGTCACCGCCGCCAATGGCGTATCCGGAACTGATATTTACAATTTTCCCCCTTTTCTGAGCCTTCATATGGGGGAATACCTCGCGAATCATAAAGAAGGCGCTGTACAGATTAAAGCGGATATAATGATCCCACCGCTCGTCGGTAATGGTATCAAAATCACATGGCGGCTCACCGCCTCCGGCGTTATTTACCAGAATATCCACGGTTCCGAAAGCCTCCACCGTCTTTTGAACCAGATTTTTAATATCCTCCACCTTCATTACATCACAATGGCAATACTCTGCCGTTCCTCCGGCCGCAAGAATCTCATCCTTTACCCTCAGGCCGTTTTCATCATTAATATCCGTCACCATTACCTTCACGCCATAAGAAGCCAGCTCCATCGCAACTCCCCTGCCGATCCCCCGCCCGGATCCAGTTACAATCGCTGCTTTTCCAGCCACTCTCAAATAGTCTCTCATGATCCCCTTCTCCTTCTCTCTACTTTTTCTTTCCCAAATACGCAGAAACAACGCTCTGATCCCGGGCGATCTCATCGCCGGTTCCATATTTCACGATTTTTCCCTGCTCCATTACACAGGCATGATGGGCGATCTTCAGCGCCTTTCTTGCATTCTGCTCCACCAGCAGTATGGTCACTCCCTGCTGGTTAATCTGGTCAATATAGTTAATAACTTCATTTACAATCAGCGGAGCAAGCCCTAGTGAAGGCTCGTCCAGCACCAGCAGTTTTGGCTCGGACATCAGCCCTCTGGCGATGGCCAGCATCTGCTGCTCGCCTCCCGACATGGTTCCCGCCCGCTGGTTTCGTCTCTCCTTCAGCCTGGCAAACATTCCGTAGGCCCGTTCCAGCCCCGCTTTCCGGTTCTTTGAAAGGTACCCTCCCATCAGCAGGTTCTCCTCCACCGTTAGATTCGGGAAAATCCACCGGCCCTCCGGCACCATAGCGATTCCCTTGGCCACAATAGCGCTGGCTGATTTTGGAAGGGGCTCTTCATTGTAGGAAATAACGCCGCCCTGAGGCTTTAAAAGCCCAGCAATGCATTTCATCAGCGTAGATTTTCCGGCCCCGTTAGCGCCTACAATCGAAAGGATCTCCCCTTGTTTCACCTCAAAGCTGACGCCCTTCAAAGCCTGTATCTTACCATAGCTGAACGTAAGGTTTTCTATTTTCAGCATCCTCAATCACCTACCCCTAAATATGCGTCGATTACTTCCTGGTTTCTCTGGATATCCTCCGGACCGCCTGTTGCCAGCTGCTTTCCAAAATTAATCACCGTAATTTCATCGCACACGCTCATAATCACGTCCATATGATGATCGATCACCAATATGGTGATGCCCGGGTTCTTCTTTGACACGCTTCGAATCACATTTGCCAGCTCCGCTGATTCGTCCTCATTCATCCCCGCCGCCGGTTCGTCCAAAAGCAACACCGCTGGAGCGGTTACAAGAGCTCTGGCAATCTCCAGACGCCGCTGCATGCCATAAGGAAGATTGCTTGCCAAAAAATCCCTCTGCTCCCAAAGCCCCATATCCTTAAGGGCCTCTTCACATTTTTCGGCGCAACGCTTTTCCTCATCTTTATACTTCTTATTCTTAAAAATACCATCCAAAAGGCCATAAGTCATATTTTTCTGGTAAGCGATATGGATATTCTCATATACGCTCAGATCGCTGAACAGCCGGATATTCTGAAAGGTCCTGGCGATTCCTTTTCTGGCAATCTCATAAGGCAGCTTCCCTGTAATGTTCTCTCCATTCAGCAGAATCTGGCCTTCTGTGGGCTTATAAACGCCGGTAATCATATTAAACAGGGTCGTTTTTCCTGCTCCGTTAGGACCGATGATTCCAAAAATCTGCCCCGGCTTTACGGCGATATTTACATGATCCGTGGCCACAATTCCACCAAACCGCTTGCTCGCATCCTGAATTTCCAACGCGTATCCGCTATTCCCCATAATCTCTATCCCTTTCTGGCGATCCTGCCCTTAATCCAGCCAATGCCACGGCGAAGGTCCTTAAAGGTCAGCTCCCTGGTTCCCATGATACCGGCGGGCCTGAACAGAATTACCAGCACTACTAGGAATCCATAAAGAACCATTCTCCACTGCTCCGCTGAGCCAAATCGCAGAAGTTCCGGCAGCGGCAACATCAAAAGTCCTGCCAGAATCGTTCCCGTCAGGCTTCCCCGGCCGCCGAGGATCACCATGATCACCAGCTCATCGGATTTCACCATGGTAAACATATTGGGCTGAAGATAATGCATATAATGGCCCAAAAGAGCTCCGGCGCAGCCGCAGAGCGCGCAGCTGATCACCATAGCCTCCATCTTATACTGGAATACGTTCACGCCTACCGACTGGGCCGCCAGTTCTTCCTCCCGGACCGCTATGCAGTTGCGGCCATGGCGGGAATTGATGAAGGACTTCAGCACGATCACCGTGATAATGACGATGATCCAAACGTTTACGAAGTTAGAGCCCTCCGGAATATCCGCCAATCCTCTGGCGCCTCCGGTAATGGATGTAGCGTTCTGGATAATCAGCTTAATGGCTTCTCCAATTCCCAGCGTTACGATAATAAAATAGTCGTCCCTGAGTTTCAGGGTTGGGTAACTGACAATGGCCCCGATCACAGAGGCGGTCAGCATCCCCGCCAGCACCCCCAGCGCGATGGGGATGTCAAAGCTTTTAGTCAAAAGAGCGGAAGTATATCCCCCAATAGCCATAAAACCCGCATGGCCCATCGAAAACATTCCCGTAAAGCCGCAGAGAATGGAAACGCCTAAAACCGCGATCATATAAATACCAACCAGCGTGGCAACACCTAACCAATATTCCACTTTCCCGCCTCCTTTACGCCTTGTCTTCGCTGGACTTGCCCATTAATCCCGAAGGACGGATGAGCAGAATCACAATCAGCAGAAAATATGCAAACAGATCCCGGAGAGAAGTAGACACATAGGCCGAAATCATAGCCTCCGACACTCCCAGAATCAGCGCCCCTACTACCGCTCCGGGCAGGCTGCCCAGCCCGCCGAATACCGCGCAGATAAAGGCTTTGTTTGTGTAAAAGGTTCCCAAAGATGGGTAGGCCGTATATTTTGCCCCCAAAAGGGTACCGGCCACTCCCGCCAGACTCCCCGCAATCAGAAAAATCGCCAAAATCAGCTTAAAAGTATCGACTCCCATCAGGGAGGTGGCCTCCAGACTAAAAGCGGCGCTTCGGATGGCCAGTCCCAGCTTTGTTTTGCGAATAATCAGCTCCACCACCAGCAAGGATACCATGCTCACCAGAAAGATCAAAAGATCCACCAGTCCGATATTTGCCCCAAAAAGCTGGATGCTCTGAGATGGGAAATTGACCGGGAAGATGCGGAATCGCCCGGAAAAAGCGATGATCACCAGGTTGTCGCCCATAACGGAAATCCCAAGTCCGATGATCATCAGGAAAACCCGCCTGGCGTTCCGCTTTAGCAGCGGTTGATAAGCGATCAGTTCAATCACAGCGGCCAAAAGAGCGGCCGCTATGATTCCTACAATAATTCCGGCAAAGAGGTTTTCCATCGCATAGGTCAGAAAAAAGAAGGTTGTAAAAGCTCCGATAGTCACAGTAATACTGTGAGCGAAATTTGTAAAATTCAACAGACTGTAAATCAATGCGTAGCCCACCGCCATCAGCGCGTAGACGCTGCCCACCGACAATCCGTTTGCCAATTGCTGTATAAACAAAAGCGGCACCCCTTTCCCTTGCGGCCTTTACTCCTCCATAGCAGGCGTAAACAAGCCCAGCTTCACGAAATCCCCGTTCTCAATCTTGTAAATCGGAACCTCACGGTAAACCAGATGGGTGGCCGGATCAAAGGAGATCTTGCTGGTCAGCCCTTGAAGTTCCGTGGTGTTCTCCAGCGCATCCCGGATTTTAGCCGGATCCGGTTCCCCCGCTTTTTCGATGGCTCCGGTTAGCAGCTGAAAGGCATCATAAGCCAGGTAGCAGTCAGGCCCCACGTTCTGGCTAGGATCATACCCCCACATCTCCTCGAAATCAGCCAGCAGCTCATGTACATTATCGGAAGCAGTATCCACCGCCACATTGTAGATCATACCCTCAACGGAATCTGAAGCGATGTTAAATAGATCGCTGGACATAGCCCCTTCTGTAGTCAGGAAAGGCTGCTCAATTCCCAGCTCTCTGGCCTGATTAGCGATCAGACCGATCTGCTTATAGTAGCCTGCTGCAATATAAAGAGCGTCAAAATCCCCCGCGTTCTGAATCTTGGTCAGAACTGCCCGGTAATCTACATCGCCAGTGTTATAAGCCTCCGAAGCCACAATCTCGCCTCCGGCTCCCTCCACGCTCTTAGAAAACTCATCTGTTACTCCGATAGAGAAATCGCTTCCGATCTCATAGATGATCGCGATCTTCTTATATCCGCACTCGTTGACTGCGTACTGCCCCAAGATCGCTCCGCTCTGAGGATCAGAAAGACATGCCCGAAAGGCCCAGGGCCGAACCTCTCCCTCATCAGTCATAGTGATCTTGGAGTTGGTGGCAATGCTGGTAATAAAGGGCACTTCGTTGTCCTCTGCCACTTCTCCCAAGGCCAGAGTCGTTGCAGAAGAATCAGTTCCGATGAAAGCTACCACTCCATCATTTAAAACCGCCTTACGGGCCGCGTTGGTGGTCTCCACCGCATCGTCCCGGTTGTCATAAACCATGATCTCCAGCTGCTTTCCCAGCACGCCGCCCGCTTCGTTCTTCTGCTGTGCCAGGAGCTGTACCGTCTCGGAAAGTACATTTCCAAAAATCGAGGACTCTCCGGTTAAGGGGCAAACCACCCCGATTCGGATGGTTTCAGAATCGCCGGAAGAAGCTGACTCCTGCTGCTGTTGTTCCCCGCCGCCTCCGCCGCAGGCCGTCAGGGCCAGGGCCATCGCTGTGATCAGACTCAGATAAAAACGTTTTTTCATAATGTTCCACCCTTTCTTTATTTATATTTTTTTGTTTCCTTTGCTTGCTACTGCATCCATGCGCCGCCATTGGGAGAAATCACCTGACCGGTGCAATACTCTCCTGCCGCTGAAGCCAGATAAGCCACCGCGTAGGCAATATCCTCCGGCTGTCCCACCCGGTACCAGAGGGTATCCGCAATCTCGTCCTCCCAGGGACGGATTCGGGCCATTCTGGTATCTACCAGGCCCGGCGCAACGCTGTTTACATTGATGTGATCCTTTGCAAGTTCATGTGCAAGCTCTTTTGTGAGGGCAATCACTCCGCCCTTTGCCGCCGCGTAATGGGGGTCGGAAAAATCGCCGGTGATACCGGCCCCAGAGCTAATATTCACAATCTTTCCGCTCTTCTTTGCCCGCATGATCGGCAGTACCGACATGGTAAAGCGGAACACACTATTCAGATTCAGCTCGATCAGGCGCAGCCACTCCTCCTCCGTAATGTCATCCACAGTCACTCCGCCGCCGCAGCCAGCCGCATCGTTTACCAGAATATCCACAGTCCCATAGGTGCTGACCGCCACATCGATTACATTGCGGATATCCTCGTACTTTCTCACATCGCAGTAAACGGCTACTCCATTTAATCCCTTTGAGATAATCTCCTCAACGGTTTTTTCCACACTGTCCTTTTCGATATCGCAGGCTACCACATTGGCGCCCAGTCCGGCAAGCACCTGTGCAATCCCCCGGCCAATGCCATTTCCGGCTCCCGTAACAATAGCGGTTTTTCCAACCAGTTTAAAATAGTCGTACATGGTCTGCTCAATTACTCTGGATTCCATTTTTTCCTCCTTGCCATTTACAAAATTTGATAGTATTATTTTAATAAAAAAAGAGGCGTTCATCTGGACAATCCTATACACAAATCATGTACCCTTTTATTTTAACCATGATTTTGTATATTTTTATCAGAAATTTTCGCGATTTATTGGTGATTATTTCTGTTTTTCGTTGGCATATTCATGCATAATTTTAATTATTTATGCAATTTTTATTTATTTTTCATGTATCCCAATTCGGAATTATACAAGAAAAATCCGTAAAAATGTCCTGTGTACCCATTGATCCTTTACATGTAGGAGGTACAGATATGAAAGGTAATGACAAAAAAAGCGCCGCTTATTCCCAGCTGAACGGGAAGCTCTGTAGTATTGAACTAAAAACCTCAACCAGTCCGCGCATGACACCCATCCATCAGGATGCCCGATTTTTTCTGATTAAAGAGGGGACTGGAAAATTTATGGTTCAAAATACCGCCTATCCCCTGCGCCCCCATACCCTGATCTCCGTACTTCCCTGGCAGATCAGCGACATGGTACAGGTGGATTCTCCCATCCGCTATGTACTGGTAACCTACAATTACGATGCAATCACTCAGGCTGTAAAAATCTTCAGCAACTTAGAAGGGCAGACGGAGTCCTTCCTCACCGCCATGGAAAATCATCCTGTGGTATATCTGGAGCCGGAAGACCGGACTGTAGATTTCCTTACGGAATCTCTGTCCAGGGAGCTGGAAAGCGAAATTTCCCTTCCCTTCCACAACGTAAATCTCACCAGCCTTCTGGTGCAGTTAGCCGTTCATTTTATCCGGCTTACCCGCCGGCAGGCTTCTGAAAGCCGGAAATCCAAAAACGACTACACAGAGATCCTGCGTTATATTTACCTGCACTGCAATGAAAAGCTGACCCTGGACAAGCTGTCCTCCCTCTTTCATTGCAGCCCTTCCGTCATCAGCACCTATTTAAACCAGATTACCGGTCTTTCCTTCTCCGCCCTGCTCAGTGAGATCCGGATCGGAAAAACGCTTAATTTCATTATGTACACGGATTTTACGCTAAAAGAAATGTCAGAATTTTTAGGATATGTAGATGAGTCTCATATTTCCAAGGTATTCGCAGCCCGCATCGGCTCGAAAATCAGCGATTACAAGAAGGTCTATCAGAAAGTGCAGAATATCTGCCGCATCGAGGAAAGCCGCACTGTCTACACGGTCATCAACTACATCTACCGCAACTATGCCGAGGATCTAAACGCCAAGGACACGGCCCACAAATTCGGCATCTCCGTTCCCCGGCTTAACGAGCTGCTGCTCTACCAGGTAGAGCAGAATTTCTCTGAATTTTTAAATCAGGTTCGGGTCAACCGGGCCAGCGAGCTTCTTCTGATTCCGCACAAAACCGTGCTGGAGATCGCCTACGAGGTAGGATACAAGAGCCCCAAAACCTTTAGCCGGAACTTTTTAAAATTAAAGGGCATGCCGCCTAATACCTTTAAACAAAAATATAGCGTTGCTTTATAACTGCCGCTTACACCATAAAAAGGAGCCCCTCCCATGAAAAAAATCGTACCCATGCAGAGCCTCTACTGCTCCATGCAGGATGAAAATAAGATCTGCAGCTTTGACATCGAAGTAATCGCCGAGCCCACCACCCCTTTAATCCACCCCATGTCCCGCTTCTGGCTGGTGGACAGCGGGGAGGCGACTCTGCTCTTAAACAACCAGCGCTATACGCTGAAAGCCGGCTCTTTCGTCTCCGTCCTTCCATGGCAGATCACCGATATCGTGGAGGTCAGCTCCCCCATACGCTTTTCCCTCCTGGTTTACTACTTCGACAACATCAGCGAGATCATGAAAACCTTTTATAACCCCGGAAATGCCTCCCGATCCCTCCTGCAGGTCATGGCTGAAAATCCGGTCATCCAGCTTGATCCGCCTCAGTACGCTTCCATAAACCAGATCTTTTCACAGATCCGGGATGAAATCGCATTGTCCTCCTCCCCTTCTCCTCAAAGAGCAAAGACGGATCCCAGCGACGATTCTAAGGCAAAGGACTTAAGCAACCTGTATATCACCAACAAGCTGATCGAGCTTGTCCTCTGCTTCCTGCGCTCCCGGACGCAGCTTTCGCGGCAACCCGCGGCCAAAAAGGGAGATCCCAGCCAGATCTTCCTGTATCTGTACAGCCACTTAAATGAGAAGATCACCCTGGCCGGCCTGTCCAAGCTGTTCTTCATGAGCGAATCCGCCATCAGCTCCTACATTACCAGCACCACGGGCCTGTCCTTTTTCGACCTGTTAAGCGAGATGCGGGTGGGGAAAACCATCAACTACCTGCTGTATACAGACTTCACCCTGGAAGAGCTGGCGGAAATCCTGGGCTTCGTGGACAGCGCCCACATCAGCAAGGTATTCTTAACCAGGATCGGCATGAATGCCAATGAGTTCCGCAACACCTACCAGATGGCGGGAAATATCTGCCGCATCCGGGACCGGCGGGAGTTCTACTCCCTAGTGTCCTACATCTACCGCCACTACAGCGAGGATTTAAAGCCAAAAGAAGTAGGGGACATGTTCGGCATGTCCCCCAGGGAATTAAACCGCATCCTCCAGTATCAAGTGGAGATGGATTTCTCTGATTTCTTAAATTTTGTGCGGGTCAACCGAGCCTCGGAGCTTCTTCTGGAGACAAACCGAACCATCCTGGACATCGCCATGGAGGTGGGCTATCGTACTGAGAAAACCCTCTCCCGGAATTTTATCCGCTTCCGCTCCATGACCCCCGGGAAATTCCGGCAGACAGTAGAGCTTCAGAAGCCAAACTAAAACAGCGGCTCCCTACTTCATCACCCCAAGCCCCTTCGCCACAATGGTGATAAAGTCCTGTACATTGGTCACAACCGTTGTGGCGGAAAGGCTTCCGCGATCCAGAAGCTTGTTCACCACAAACTCGTCCGCATCCACGGTGTACAGGAATACGGGGCGGATGGTTCCGTCCTTCATCACCCTAAAGGAGGGCGTCATATTGCCGGTAGCGATGGTGTGCAGCATGGTAGCAAGGCAGATCACGGTAGTGGCGTTCTTCACCACATTGCGCATGGCGCTCTGTCCCTCATAAGCGTTGCCGATGACCTCCGGCAGGGGGCCGTCGTCCCGGATGGAGCCGGTGAGCACAAAGGGAACATTGTTCTTTACAATGCTATACATAATTCCGTTGTCAATCTTGTAGTCCTCAATAAACTGGGGGATGGAACCGCTTTTTCTCACCTTATTGATCACATCCAGGTGATTGTAATGGCCGTTGGGCTGGGATACCTGGGTATAGATATCCTGTCCCAGGGCAGTGTGCAGCAGAGCTCCCTCCAGATCGTGGGTAGCCAGGGCGTTGCCTGCCAGCAGCCCATGGGCGTAACCGTTCTCCACCAGCCCCTGCATAGCGGCTCTGGCGTCCGCGTCAAAGGCAAATGCCGGCCCCATTACCCATACAATATTTCCATGCTCCTTCTCATATCTTAAAAGCTCAAACAGACGGTCGTAATCTCTGGCATAGGAAGTCTCGCGGCTTCTTCCCTGACGGAAGACGAACTGGTCATCCATATGCTCGCCGGGCTCCTGAAAGCCGGTGCAGTGCATGTAGATTCCCTCTTCGCAGCGCTCCGTCCTTCCCAGGATTACCTTATCTCCCTTTTTCAGGTTCCGGTTCTCCACCACCGCCAGGTGTCCGTCGTCGCAGATCACCACGCTGGAGTCCATGCGGCTCTCCTCGGCCAGCGTCCATTTTCCGTTAATCTTAAAATACTCCGGGTACATGGATGTGCTGTGATAATAGTCCGGCGCAACGCCGTCCTTGGGAGCCTCCTCCCATTTTACATCGGGAGCGTTTACAAACTGCTCCTGGGAAAAATCCGGGGCATAGTATTTTGGCATCTCAAAAGACATCTGTATTTCCTCCTTAACTCACATTTACATCATACACCACGCTGTCAACCTCCAGCGGGCTGTAGGCAAATTCCGTCTGCTCCGAGCAAATTCTGGTTCCCGCCTGTCCGTGGAGGGCGCCAGATGCCTTCTCCAGGGATGTGATAATGGCGGTCCGGCCCGGCAGCGCCTTCACAAACTCCAGGCAGGCCTGCACCTTAGGCAGCATGCTTCCCTTGGCAAACTGGCCCTGGGCTATGTATCCTTCCGCCTCTTTCGCCGTAATCTGATCCAAGGCCTTCTGATCCGGCTGGTTAAAATGAATATACACCTGATCCACCGCCGTCAGGATCAAAAGCATATCCGCCTTCAGCTCCTGGGCCAGCTTGCTGCTGGACATATCCTTATCGATTACCGCGTCAATCCCGTGAAGGCCGTCTTCTTCCTCCACCACCGGGATGCCGCCGCCGCCCACGGCGATCACGATCAGGCCGCTCTGAACCATCTTGCGGATAGCGTTCAATTCAATGATCCGCTTGGGAGACGGGGAGGGAACCACTCTCCGGTATCCTCTTCCCGCATCCTCCATAAAGGTGTAACCTTTCTCCGTTTCCAGCTCCTTAGCCTCTTTTTCGCTGTAAAAATTCCCGATGGGCTTTGTGGGATTTTCAAAAGCAGGGTCCTGGCGGTCCACCAGCACCTGGGTCACCACGCTGACCACCGTCTTCCCCAAACCGCGCTTTAAAAGACTCTGCTGCAGCGCCTGCTGAAGGTGATAGCCGATAAAGCCCTGGGACATAGCGCCGCATTCCGGGAAGGGCATATATGGGGTCTTTGGCCCGCTGACTGCTGCGTAATTCATGGCGGAATTAATGATTCCCACCTGAGGGCCGTTTCCATGTCCGATAATCAGCTCATGGCCCTCTGCCGCCAGATCCGCGATGATCTCAGCGGCAAACCGCACCTGCCGGATCTGCTCCTCAGGGGTATTGCCCAAGGCGTTTCCGCCCAGGGCCACTACAATCCGTTTCTTTCCTCTATTCACCGTTTCAACCTCCTGCCTTATAAAACATCATCAGCAGAGAGTGGCGTAAATCACCGCTTTAATGGTATGCATCCGGTTCTCCGCCTCGTCGAATACCACGGACTGCTTGGACTCAAATACCTCGTCCGTTACCTCCATCTCCGTGATGCCAAACTTCTGTGCGATCTGAGCGCCGATGGTGGTCTTTGTGTCATGGAAGGAGGGCAGGCAGTGCATGAAAATGGCTTCCGGCTTAGCATTGTCCATCACCTGACCGTTCACCTGGTAGTTCTTTAACAGCTTAATTCTGGAATCCCACACCTCATCAGGCTCGCCCATGGATACCCAGATATCGGTGTAAATCACATCTGCATCCTTTGTGCCCTCATTCACATCCTCTGTCAGACGGACGGTGCAGCCGTTCTCCTGGGCGATCTTTCTGGCCTCATCCACCAGCCACTGAGCTGGGAACAGCTCCTTAGGCGCGCAGGCCGTAAAATTCAGCCCCATCTTGGCGCAGGCCACCATCAGAGAATTGCCCATATTGTTTCTGGCGTCTCCCATAAAGGTGAAGTTTAAGCCCTTCAGATGTCCGAACTTCTCCTCCATGGTCAGGAGATCCGCCAGCATCTGGGTGGGGTGAAACTGATCCGTCAGCCCATTCCATACCGGAACTCCCGCGTACTTGGCCAGTTCCTCCACAATCTCCTGGTCAAAACCACGGTACTCGATTCCATCGTACATTCTTCCTAAAACTCTGGCCGTATCCGGGATGCTCTCCTTTTTGCCCATCTGGCTGCTGCCCGGATCCAGGTAGGTAACGCCCATGCCCAGATCTCTTCCGGCTACCTCGAAGGAACAGCGGGTGCGGGTTGAAGTCTTCTCAAACAGCAGGACAATGTTCTTGCCCTCCAGATACCGATGGGGCGTCCCGTTCCGCTTCATATTCTTAAATTCCTTGGACAAATCCAAGAGATAGCGGATCTCCTGCGGCGTATAATCCAACAGCTTCAAAAAATGTCTTCCACGAATATTTACTCCCATGACAATCTCTCCTTTTTATTGTAAATGTTTCTGCTGCGCTCAAATCTCTTCTCGAATCAAAGGCATACTCATGCATCTTGGGCCGCCTCTTCCACGGGACAGCTCGGAGCTTGGCATCTCAAGCACCTTGACGCCGTTCTCCTCCAGCACCCGGTTGGTAATATAGTTCCGGTCGTAAACCACAACTACTCCCGGTGCAATGCACAGGGTATTGGAGCCATCGTTCCACTGCTCCCGCTCCGAAGCGATCCGGTCCTTGCCGCCGCAGTGAATCATGGTCACCCGATCCAGCCCCAGATGGGCCGCCAGCACCGCCGGCAGGGAGTTGTCCAGCTCCGTCACATGGAGGGCTTCCTTCCCCTCGCCCCGGCAGATCTCGTAAATCCTCAGGCTGCCCAAAATGCCGGGATGAATGGTAAATTTATCGTAATCCACCTGGGTGCAGACCGTATCCAGGTGCATGTAAGCCCGAATACTGGGGATATCCAGGGCCAGAATCGTTTCAATCTCGCAGTTGGGATCATTGAAAATGTTCTGGGCCAGCAGCTCGATCGCCTCCGGCGTGGTTCTCTGGGAAATGCCAACCGCCAGCACGCGCCGGCTTAAGTTCAGGATATCTCCTCCCTCAATGGCAAAGGGGTAAGTCCGCTTATAATAGAAGGGCGTCCCCTCAAAATCCGGGTGATTCTCCAAAATATACTGTCCAAAAATCGTCTCCCGTCTCCTGGTCTTGGAGTACATCTGGTTCAGACTCACTCCCCTTCCGATGGTGGCAAAGGGATCTCTGGTAAAATACAGGTTGGGGATGGGATCCATAATCATGCGTCCCCCCGTCTTCACCAGGTCCACCAGGGGACTGCTGATCTGGGACTTCAGCTCATTCATCCCCACTCCGGACATCACCTTTAACACAAGCTCCTTCTCATCCTCAATATTCATCAGGAAATCAAACAACTGGGCGCTGAACTTATTAGCCGTGCTGCCTCCCTCCTGGATAAACTGGCGGATGAAGATTTCCTTCAAATACGGCTTCTGCTTTAACACCTCTGCCATCAGATTCTCCAGATAAACTACTTCCGCTCCATTGTCCCTAAGGATCTTGGCGAACAGGTCGTGCTCGCTGCGGGCCGTCTTCAAATAGGGAATATCGTCGAACAGGAGACGCTCCAGCTCCCCGGGGACCAGATGCTCCAGCTCAACACCCGGCCTGTGCAGCATGACCTTTTTCAGCTTTCCAATCTCGCTGGTCACATTGATCGGCATTGTCTCTCCTCCTTTATGGCTTCGTCCTCGTAATGATACCTTGATTATATGCTATTTTACATAAAAATATCGGTCAAATTCAGCCTAAAAATTAGTATTTTAACGGAATTTTTTTCTGCCTCTATCCTTCGGAAAGCCCTGTTTTCGCAACTATTTTCAGTATTTTTTCGCCCTCTTTTTCGATTTCATTTGGTTTAAATACAAGAAAGATTTGAGAAATTGTCCAATATACCGCAAAAATCCCGGTCCTCTTTTTACGTAGAGGCCGGGATTTTCGATGATCCGAATTTATTATCTTAACTGGTTATCTTAATTAGCCGACACATTGCGCCTGGAGGCGAATTCTTCCTTTATATCCTGCAAAAGCTGAGGCTCCATTACCATTTGAACCGCGCTGGCCGCCAGAATCTTTGCCGCCAGCAGCACCGCCTCATGGGCCTCCTGTGTTTTCCCCGCATCCACAAATTCCTGGGAATGGGAGGATGTCCCCGGCGGCACAAAGGCGATCCGGATGCAGGCTCCCGGAATCCGGTACATTACGTTGGCGAAATCCGTAGAACCGGTCTTCTTCCGGTCCGGCTGCCGATTGGGCGCATCATAATACTCTGCATTTTTCATTAAAAGCTCGTTGAGCTTAAACACCGGTATTTTCCCTTCAATTCGCTTTCCGTAGTGGATTTCTTCCGTTGTCTCCGTCATCAGGGCCGCGCCTTTGATGATATTCTCAAACCTGCGGATCAGCTCGTCCAGATAAGCGGAATCGTAGGAACGGATTCCGAAATCCCCCGTGGCCGCCTGAGGCACTACATTGCAGGGGCCGCCGGCATCGAGCACCGTATAATGGATTCTGGTATCCTCCTTCACATGCTCCCGCAAAAACTCAATGCCTTGGAAGCTCAGCAGCAGGGCGTCCAGCGCGCTGCGTCCCGCCTCCGGCTTTAAAGCCGCGTGGGCGCTCTTTCCGTGAAAGGTCACTTTAGCCGATATCTTAGCCATAGAATGGATATCCGTCTGGGTAGCCGGCCCGCCGTGCATCATCAGCGCCACATCCATATCCTGAAGAAAGCCGTCCTCCAGCATAATCACTTTTCCGCCTTTACCTTCTTCCGCCGGCGTACCATATACAATCAGCTTATATGGCTTGTCTTTTAATAGCTCCTTAATGGCATAAGCAGCTCCCACAATCGACGGCCCCTGCATCTGGTGTCCGCAGGCGTGGCCCTGAGGCAGGGCGTCGTACTCGCAGAGCAGTCCGATGGACGGCCCTCCCTCCCCATTCTGATACTCCGCCCGGAAGGCGGTGGGCAGGCTTCCAAGTCCTCTTTGAACTGTAAAACCTTTTTCCTCCAGATAATCCTCCAACAGTCCCGAAGCGAATGCTTCCTTAAAAGCCATCTCCGGCCTGTCAAAAATCGCGTCAGACATGGAGCAGAGCCGCTTTCGCTCCCCTTCCAAAAAAGTTCCGATCTTTTCCTTCATAGCCGCCTCCTTCTGTTACCATCCATTAAACTGGTCCGTACTTCATCATCTGGGCGATTCCCACCAGGATGCATCCGGTAATCACCCAAATCAAAAACAACTTGCCCATAAACTTCATCCACCGGTCATAAGGCACATCTCCGGCTCCCAGAATCCCCATTAGAGCGGAGGAATGAGGCAGAATATAGTTGCAGAAGCCGTCCGCGAAGGTAAAGGCCAGCACAGCCGTCTGTCTGGTAACACCCAGAATATCCGCCAAAGGAGCCATAATGGGCATAGTGGCCGTGGCCATTCCGCTTCCGGATACGATAATCATCGCCACCAGGACATTTACCAAGAACATGGCCGGCCCCATCAGGAAATCGGGGGCAAAGGACAGCGCCTCTCCTGCGGCCCACACAATAGTATCCGTAATTTTCCCCGCATCCATAATGCCCGCGATTGCGCCCGCGACTCCGATCAGCATAGCAGCACCCAGCATGGATTTGCATCCAGTAATCATCTCGGAAGCAATCTTGGAGGGAGTCAGCCCCATAATCAGGCCCATGATCACGCCGCAGGCCAAGAACCAGGCCGCATCCTCTTCCAGATCCCATCCAAAGCCCATATTTCCAACAATGATTCCCACCAGAGTTACCACCAAAGCGATCATCATCGCGCCCTTGCGCCAGTCCATGGAGCCAAAGGAATCAAAATCCGCCTTCTTCTCTTCCCGCTTCATGTCGATATCGTATACATAGCTGGCGGTTGGATCTTTTGTAATCTTCATCACATAGCGCACCAGATAGATATTGGTCACCACCAGGTAAACCACAAAGCATACCGCCCGGTAAGGAAGTCCTGTATACAGCGGCACATCGCTGATCTGCTGGGCCAAAATAGCCGTATTAATATTTAAGCCCGCCGTAGAAAATCCGATAGCGCCTCCCAAAAGGATAATCGATACGCCGGTAATAGAATCATACCCCATCGCCAGGGCAATTACCACCATCAACGGAGAAAAGGCGATAAAATGATTCACCGCCTGGGTAGAGCAGATTACCGCAAAGAGGGTGGTCATAACCGGAATAAAAATGTAGGACTTATTCTGAATCCGCTTGGATACGCCGCCCACTGCCACCTGAAGGGCTCCGGACTTAGCGATCATATGGAATGCCGCTCCCGCGAACATGGTCACATACATCAGGTTCGCCTTGCTCTTTAAAGACAGAATAATGTAGTAAGGGATCAGCAGAAAATTAACCGAGGAGCGCTCCAGCCAGTGAAAGGAATTAGGATCCACCACCTCCACGCCCTGAGCATTTACAATCCGGTCAAATTCACCTGCTGGAACCAGCCAAGTCAGCACTGTGGCCGCGAAAATGATAATTACCATAATTACCATAGAATGCGGCATTTTAAACGGTTTCTTTTCCTTCGTTTTCCCCATATTTTTTACCTCCTGCAATTTTTATATGAGAATCCGAATCATGCCTTCGGAATCCATTTCAAATCTTGTGCCGTACTCGGCGCTGAGATCTGTCAGCACCCGGAAAATCTCCTGCTTTTCCTCCTCATCCGCCGGATAGGGGATAGCCCGGAAGGACTTGCCCTTGTCCGGTCCCAGGGAAATAGGCATAAGCCGGATCTCCTTCACACAGTCGCCCTCCATCTCCACATAGGGGATCACGGACAGGTAATTCTCCCTGGACTGCATGCCTTTATTCTTAGCGTGGGACCTGCGGGCCGCTAGGGCCTCCATGGCCGTCGTATCATAGGAAAGATGGTACTTATCCATAAACTCCGGCGGAAGAATTCCCACAAACTCATTTTGATATACAAAATTGCCAAGGGAGTAGAAGATGGGCTTCCCCTGATAGATCTCAACGGCCTTCAGCTGATGGGTTCCCCCGCCCAGCACCATACAGGCCCCCGCATCTATAAACTCATGAGCGCTCTCCGCAACAAAGTCAGGCACGTCCTCCATGCGGTCTGTCTTCATCTCATGGGAATGGATCATCACCACTACATAGTCCGCCAGCTGTTTGGCGTTTAGAATTTCCCGCTTAATCCGTTCCAAATCCTTTCCGTTTGCCTTTGTTTCTTTCCCTTCCGTCTCGCTCTCCTTAAACTGCAGGTCTTTCAGTTCAAAGGTTCCATCCGCCGCCTGAAGCTTATAACCAGTCTTAAACCTTCTCTTGTTTTTCACGTTCAGGTCTGTTGCGTCGGCGATTTCCTTTAGCTGCTGCATGTGGCTGCTGTTCACATAGAAAATTTCTTTATGCCGCAGAAAGTTTACCCCTGGCCGCCCGGGAAGATAAGGCCCCTGAATCCCCGCCCGCGCTGTATCGTCAAAGGTGGATGTCACGGCAATAAAGGCCACCCGCCCGGACGGGAGATCCACAATTGCAGGCTCCGATGCCCTGGCCAGGTTCTCCCCCGCCCCCGCGTAATGAAGCCCCCGCTTTTTCATTGCCTCCAAGGTCTGCAACAGCCCTCCATAGGAATAATCCAGCATATGGTTGTTGGCGACACTGTAAAGATTAAATCCCAGCTCCACCAAGTCGTCCAACACGCTTTCCGGCGCGGTCAGCCATGTGCCGCCGGAAAAAGTAGACGGGAAACAACTGCGGTCTGTCAGCGTGGTTTCCAGATTCGTAATCCTCGCCTCGCCCAGGTTTAAGAATTCCTTGACCTCCTGATAGCCCTCATAGCCCCCCGGAAAATTGCGCATAATCAGCGCATCGCCGCTGGCAGTAAATTTCATCATTGCTCCCATAGATTCCCTCCTTTTCATTTGCTCCATCACCATCCATACCAATCCGGCCATATCGGAGCCTTTGCTTTTATTTTACGGGTATCGGCCATAAAAAGACAGTATATTTCCCTGAATACAAATTAAGTGAAAGTTAATATTGCGCTTTAAAATCTTTTTTCCTATAATAATTAGTAATAGTTCAGGGCAGCGAGAATAATTTCAAAAAGCGGGAGGAAACAACTATGATCGATTATAAAAGCGCACGCTACGTGACAACGCTGGCCGAATGTCAGACCATCCGCGCCGCCGCCGAGCAGCTCTACATCTCCTCCCCTGCCCTGAGCATGTATATCAAAAATCTTGAATCCGAGATTGGGTGCGCCCTTTTCAGCCGGGATAAAAACTGCTTCGTTCCCACCGAAATTGGCTGGCGCTATATTTCCTGTGCCCAAAGGATTCTTCAAATCAACCGGGAATTTGAAGCGGACCTCAGCTCCTATTTAAGGCACAGCCAGCATCAGATCACCATCGGCCTTTATAAGCGCCGCGGCATCAGCTTTATGGTTCCTCTGATCCAGTCCCTGCGTCAAAGCCTTCCTGCTGTCCAGGTCAACTTTCTCATTGGCTCTATGGCCGAGCTAGAACGCATGCTCTGTACAAAAGAGGCCGATTATATGCTGGTCACCCATCCCATCCATAAGGAGGACTTCATATATTCCCATGTCTGCCACGATGAGCTGCTAATGGTATGCCCGGAAAGCCTTAAAAATCGGACTTCCCAGCTTTCGGGGTGCCCTTACCCCATCCTGCCCTTAGCCGATGTTCTGGATCTGCGGATGCTGCTGCCCAATACGTCTCAAAGTATTTACGCCTATGTGTCCCAGCTTTTAGAATCCTCCGGTCTTCATTTTTCCTCCACACGTACCGTAGCCAATATGGAAATCGCAGTCCAGAGCGCTGCTGCCCAAATGGGCGTGTGCTTTACTCTTGCCAGCTATATCCCCTCCTTTTCCCACATTCCAGGGGTTATCTTCTGCCGTCCTGTGTCAAAAGGTTGCCCGGTCAGCTGGTCTCTGGCCTACTTAAAAAATCAGCCGCCTCTTTCGGAATTTCCCCTGCTGAAGGAACAGATCCGCAGCCAAATTGAAAGTATTCTTGAATCCAATGGCCCATAAAAAATCCCTTTTTACAAAAAAAATCTCAGAAACTTTGATAAAAGTTTCTGAGATTTTTAATCAGAGGCGCAGACCGGATTTGAACCGGTGAATCAAGGTGTTGCAGACCTTTGCCTTACCACTTGGCTACTACGCCATATATGCTTTTCAATGACCCCAAGGGGATTCGGACCCCTGTTACCGCCGTGAAAGGGCGATGTCTTAACCGCTTGACCATGGGGCCGCTATTTATAATAATAAAAAGCTCCCCGAGTAGGACTCGAACCTACGACCCAACGGTTAACAGCCGTTTGCTCTACCGACTGAGCTATCGAGGAATGTTGAGTGCTCTCCGAGTCTTAATTATACTCCATAATCCAAGATTCTTCAAGTACTTTTAGAAGATATTGTAAAAATTACGTACCCTCAAAACCACACATTGAATCATTTATCCGCTTTCTTCCCTAAACCTTCTGGTTAAGCCCTCGACCGAT
>CALWQV010000021.1 GCA_944383785.1 uncultured Enterocloster sp.
ACCAGTGACGCTCAAACCATTTATCCTCATCTTTCAGGAAATAAGTTCCCAGCTCCACCTCCGCGGTGATGCCGTTTTCAAACATCAGCAGGATCTTGAAATAATCGTCTACTTTTTCATTGATGACGTTTCTCACATCCGCGAATACCGATGTGATTTTTCCGGGAATCATCCACAGCATCTGGTCGATGAGATGAACGCCCCAGTCATAGAGCATGCCGCCGCCCTGCTCCGGATACACATGCCAGTCATGCATATTTCCGTTGTAGCCGTACAGTCCGGTCTGAACCGTGTAGATGTCGCCCAGGCTGCCCTCGTCAAACACCTGCTTGATGGTCCGGTAGTCCGGGTCAAACCGGCGCTGCTGATGGACGGTAAACTTTACGCCGTTCTCCGCCACCACTTTCTCCATTTCCTCCAGATCCGGCTGAAAATCATCCGCCGCCAATATCTCCCAGCCTCCATCCTCTTCCTCCTGAAGATAAAGCCGTCCCGCTTCCCGCCCGCTTACCCAAAAATATCGGGCGTTCCGGAGCCTCCAATCTATCTTCCTGCGGGCATCCCGGCAAATCTCACCGGCCAGCTCCATCCGGCACTGATCCTCATAGGAGGCAGCTGCATGCTGAAAAATCATATAAAATACGGTGGCGGCAATCACAAAAATCGCCAGAGAAACCACCGTCTCAATCAGCGTATACCCGCCGCTACCGATAGTAGTACATCCGTACCTTCTGTCCTTCTTCCTCCGCCTCAACCTCATACTCCCTTAATACCTCCCAAATTACATTTTCCTCATTGTCCTCCCCTTCCTTCCAAAACTGCAGCCTCAGCTCCTTTCCCGTAGGCCGTCCTTCTCCGGCGCGGACCGCCCTGGCCGCTTCGTCGTCCAGTTTTTCCAGACGGCGTCCGATCTCCAGCAGCCTGCGTCCCGCATCCGATACCGTCAGAAAAGCCGCGCCTAAAAGCGTCAAAAGGGCCAGGGCAATAACCGTCTCAATCAGTGTAAATCCGCTTTCTTTTCTCATACTCATCCATCCGTTTCTTTCCCGTACAGCTGAAATCCAAGCGAAAGCTCCACGCCCTCTTTGGTTTCCTCTGCCCGGATCCACTTTAGGGCAGCCGGAAATTTTCTTTCTTCAATCCCCGCCGCAAAGGACTGGGCGCTCCTAAAATCCCTTCCTAAAAACCGCGCCTTCAGAAACGGAGGGCTTCCTTCCTGCGTCTTTTCTGCCTGAAAGCTCTGCATCTCCATCCCCGTATCCTCCGCCAGCTTTTGAAGGATCGCGTCCGCTTCCTCCGGCTCCAGCTTCCTTCCGGGCAGCTGCTGACCGCCCGCTCCCGCCTCGCCTTTCGGACTCTCCTCCAAAAGTTTCTCCAGATATTCCTTTCTCCCTTCCGCCGTTTCAAGGCTGACTCTTGCAGGCAGAACCATCCCCTGCCAGGCGAAAAATCCGGCGTACAGCACCAGGGCCGTTCCCAAAAGAATCCGCTCCCGTTTCGTCAGCTTTCTCATGGCTCCCCTCCCAAATCAATATGAATCGTCATCCTATATCCCTCCCGTCCCTCCGTTTCCTCCCGTTCCCAGCCGGCATATTCAGCGACCAGGCCGGGATTTTGCTCCCGCAGACGCCCTGCGTACTCCGGCCCCTGAGCTCTGTCCTCCATACGCAGATGAACCGTCAGCCTTCCCGCCTCTCCGTCAAAAGAAAAGCCGGCCATCTCCATTCCCGGCAGAAGCGCCTCCCTCAGACGCTTAAAATCTTCCTCCCCGGGTCCCTGGGGCCGCAAGCCCTCTCCTTCCTGGAGCTTTTGCTGATTCAAGCTGTATTCCAGAAGATCCGCCTGTTCCTCAATTCGCTTCGTCTCCCAGTCCAGCCTCTCCCGGTAGGCGAAGGAAGCGGCCAATACCGCCAGCGCCAGCCACACCGGAACCATGGCCTTTATATCCGCTAATCTTCCCCGCCGCTCTTTCATCCCGGCAAAAAAATTCACGGGCCTCATGCTTCTTCTGTCTTCCCAGGCCAGCGCCGCCGCCTGCAAGAGCACCGTCTCCGGCCCCGCTGTCGTCTCTTCCTCCCAACGCGCCAACTCCGCCAGTCTTTCTTCCACCTGACACGTTAGGCCCGTCAGGCTGCTAAGGGCCCCGGCTGCCCGGAGCCCATCGGGAAATCCGCCCGGCAGCAGCCGGATCACGGCCCTTTCTCCCTCCAGAATCGCCTGGGTCTGCTCCGCCAGCTCTTCAAAGACCAGCTCATCCATCTGTTCGCGAAATAGAACCCCGGCGCGAAAGGGCGATCTTCTCCGCTTTAGGCACCGCCCTTTACGGCCAAGATACAGCCGAATTTCATTTTCAAAAAGTCCCGCCGTAAGAACATACTCCTGGCTGCCCCCGGAAGCCAGAAGGCAAAGGCAGTCTGGGGCAGCCAATACGCTTTCACAGCTGATTCCTTCCTCCCTTAGGATTTCAATTCCCTCTTTCAGCCTGCCCTCATCCGCAGCCCAAACCAGACGCCTGACACCTTCTTCCTCAGGATTTTCCTCCCCATTCCATTTCTCTTCCGCCAGCGGATCTTCTGTCAGCTGAACGGTCAGTCCGCCCTCTTCTTCCCGCCGCCGCTCCATTTCCCTGGCAGCCATCTGTCTGAGGATTCTCCCGGAAGCCTTCGGGAGACAGAGGCGCTCCGAAATCACCTGGCTGTCGCCCAAAACCAGAACTGCCCTGCCTTTTCCAAGGCCGTGCCGGCGTACAAAATCCCGCAGCTCCTCCCAGGCTTCGCCCACCTTTAGGCGCTCCGAACCCATCTCTTTTGCCGTCGCTTGGCCTCCGCCCTTTCGGACTTTCAAATATGCGATCCGGTCCTTTTCAATGTAAATATAAGTCCTCACTGGATCACCTCGATTTTAAAGTATCTGGGAATACAAAGAAAATAGGGGAATCACAACAGACAGGACAATCATCCCCACCAGAAGCCCCATCACAAGAATCATGCATGGTTCCGCCAGGGCAATCAGCTGTTCCAGGGCGTTTTCCTCTTCCTGCTCATAGAAGGCGCCGGTCTGTTCCGAAAGCAGCTCAAGCTTCCCCGCCTCTTCGCCCGCGGCGATCATGGACACAAAAGCTCTCGGGAACAGCTCCTCCTCCCGAAAGGCCTCGGATAGAAGCTTTCCGCCCTTTACTGCTTCGGACACCGCCAAAAGACGCTGCCGTATGTAGGCGCTGCCCAGCAGATTGGCCGCCGTTTCCAGGCTTTCGATCACGCTGACGCCGCTTCCATATAAAACGGAAAATGTACTGGCAAAGCGGGCCGTATCCGAAATCCGCAAGAGCCTGCCCGCTGCCGGCAGCCTCAAAAGCATCTGATCCATTTTCAGCCTGCAGGCCGGAATCCGAAAAATCCCCCACGCGCCGAAGCCGGCGGCCAGGAAGATAAAACCAAGGAAAATCGGATGCTCCGTAAGAACCGCGCTGATTTGCAGCATGCACCGGGTAAGCAGGGGAAGCTCCCTTCCTGACAGCAACGCGCCGAACCGCGGTACTACAGACGTAAAAAGAAAAACAGCCGATATGATCGTAACAACAAATAAAATCACCGGGTAGGTCATGACGCTCTGAAATTTTCTGCGCAGCGCCACATCCCGGCTGTAACGCGCCGCCAGACGCTCCAAAAGCTGGGGAAGACGGCCGCTTTTCTCTCCCGCCTCCACAACCCGGATCATCAGCTCCGGAAAGGCGGGCTCCATCTCCTTCATGGCCTCCGACAGGGTCCGCCCCCGCTGAATCGTATCCTTCAGCCTTTCCAAAATATGCCGCAGCCTGACATTTCTCGTCTGGCTGACGATCTCCAGAGCTTTCGGCGCCGGCACTCCCGCCTGAAGCATGGCGGACATTTGACGGCAGAAGAAGGGAATATCCTCTGCCCTAAGCCTCCCCGTCATGTCCCTTTTCGCCGTCCTAACCCTGGAATATTCATAGCAGAACAGTTCCTCCCGCCGAAGCTTCTCTAACAGCTCCCGGCTGTCCGCCGCCTCCGTCACCCCAGCCTTCCTGCTGCCGTCCATGCGGCAGGCCTTATAACGGTATCTCGCCATCCGCTTTTTCTCCTCAGCGAAACTGATTGATCTCCGGTACATAGCAAAAGCCCGCAGCCTTCATGGACTCCCGGAGCTCTGTTTCCGAAATGTCCTGATCCGTACACAGCTCTTCCAGACTTGGGTAAAAGTCTCTCAGCTGCGTATTCAGCCAGCTAAGACGCATCACCGGATCCTTTGGCAGTTGTTTCATCTCGTTCTCCTCCATTGGCATATCCCGCCCTGCATTTCCCAACTCATTATGATCGACCACCCCTTTGATTGTCAAGCAAAATATTCTGGATGGATAAAAAAGTCCCCCAGGCCGGCGTTTACTGCCAGCCCAGGGGACTTTTTCCTTTACTCTACGTATGCGATCAAACGGTCGCCCGCTTCCGATACGTCAATTACGATGGTATTTCCGGCCCGCACTCCGTCTCCCAGAATAATTCTGGCAGCAAGAGTCTCGATATTTTTCTGGATATACCGCTTCAGCGGGCGCGCGCCGTATACAGGATCGTAGCCCTTGTCGGTTACAAACTCCTTGGCCTGCTCCGTCAGCTCCACCTTCAGCTCCCGGTCCGCCAACCGTTTGTTCATATCCGCAATGCACAGATCCACGATACCGCTGATATTCTCCTTGGTCAGAGGCTTAAAGAGGATCACCTCGTCCAGACGGTTCAAAAACTCGGGCCTGAAGTGGGCTCGCAGATCATTCATCACCGCTTCCTCCGCCTCAGGACGGATCTTGCCGCTTTCATCGATGCCCTCCAGCAGATACTGGGAGCCGATATTGGAGGTCAGGATAATGATGGTGTTCTTAAAGTCCACCGTCCGCCCCTGGGAGTCGGTGATCCGCCCGTCGTCCAGCACCTGCAAAAGCACGTTGAACACATCGGGATGGGCTTTCTCCACCTCGTCAAACAGCACCACCGAGTAGGGCTTGCGCCTTACGGCCTCGGTCAGCTGTCCGCCCTCGTCGTATCCCACATATCCGGGCGGCGCTCCGATGAGACGGGCCACGGAATGTTTCTCCATATACTCGCTCATATCGATGCGGACCATATTGGACTCATCGTCAAACAGCGCCTGGGCCAGGGCCTTGGCAAGCTCCGTCTTGCCTACACCGGTGGGGCCCAAAAACAGGAAGGAGCCAATGGGCTTGGTGGGGTCCTTGATGCCCGCCTTGGAGCGGATAATGGCCTCCGTCACCTTCTCTACGCCCTCGTCCTGGCCGATCACCCGCTTATGGAGCTCCGCATCCAGATGGAGGGTCTTGTTGCGCTCGCTCTCCGTCAGCTTGGCTACCGGAATCCCCGTCCACTTGGAGACGATCCGGGCGATCTCATCCTCGGTAACGCTTTCATGTACCAGGCTCAAATCCTCATTGCGGACCTTCTCCTCCTCTGCCTGAAGCTCCTTTTGCAGCTGGGGCAGCTTGCCGTACTGCAGCTCCGCTGCCTTATTTAAATCGTATTTCTGCTGGGCGTCCTGAATCTGACGGTTCACGGACTCGATCTCCTCCCGCAGGGAAGACAGACGATCTACACTGGCCTTTTCATTCTCCCACTGAGCCTTCTTCGCGGAAAACTCGTCGTGGAGCTCCGCCAGCTCCTTCTGAAGATCCGCCAGACGATCCTGGCTCAGACGGTCCGTCTCCTTCTTTAGGGCCGCTTCCTCAATCTCCATCTGCATGATCTTCCGGGACAATTCATCCAGCTCCGCCGGCATGCTGTCCATCTCGGTCTTAATCATGGCGCAGGCCTCATCCACCAGGTCGATGGCCTTATCCGGCAGGAAACGGTCGGAGATATAGCGATCCGAAAGGGTCGCCGCGCTGACCAGGGCGGAGTCGGTAATCTTCACTCCATGATACACCTCATAGCGCTCCTTTAAGCCCCTTAAAATGGAGATGGTATCCTCCACCGAAGGCTCGTTCACCATCACCGGCTGGAACCGCCGCTCCAGGGCCGCGTCCTTTTCAATATACTGTCGGTACTCGTTCAAGGTAGTAGCGCCGATGCAGTGGAGCTCGCCTCTGGCCAGCATGGGCTTTAACATATTTCCGGCGTCCATAGACCCCTCGGTCTTACCGGCGCCTACAATGGTATGCAGCTCATCAATAAAGAGGATGATCTGCCCCTCGCTCTTCTTCACTTCCTCCAGAACGGCTTTTAACCGCTCTTCAAACTCGCCCCGGTACTTGGCCCCCGCAACCAGGGAACCCATATCCAGGGCAAAAAGCTTCTTATCCTTTAAGCCCTCCGGTACATCTCCCCGGACAATCCGCTGGGCAAGTCCTTCTACCACTGCGGTCTTGCCCACGCCAGGCTCGCCGATGAGAACCGGGTTGTTCTTGGTCTTTCTGGAAAGGATGCGGACCACGTTTCGGATCTCGCTGTCGCGGCCGATCACCGGATCCAGCTTCTGATCCCTGGCCCGCTCCACCAGGTCGTAGCCGTACTTATTCAGCGTATCGTAGGTAGCCTCCGGGTTGTCACTGACTACCCGCTGGTTTCCTCTCACCGTAGAAAGAGCCTGCAAAAAGCGCTCCCTGGTGATGCCGTACATCTGAAACAGGCTCTTCATAGCTGAATTGGGCTGCTTTAAGAGGGACAAAAACAGGTGCTCTACGGACACGTACTCGTCTCCCATAGCCTTTGCCTCGTCCTCCGCATTGATCAGAACCTTATTCAAATCATTGCTGATATAAAGCTGTCCGCCGCCGCTGACCTTAGGAAGCTTCTCCAAAGCCTGCCCGGCCTCGCCGGCAAACATCTCTCCCTGAATCCCCATCTTGGTAATCAGCTTTAAAATCAGGCTGTCCTCCAGGGTCAGGAGACTGTAAAGCAGATGCTCCTGTCCGATCTGCTGGTTTCCGTACTCGTAAGCCAGCTTCTCACAGTTCTGCACCGCTTCCATGGACTTCTGGGTAAATTTATTAATGTTCATCACTCATTCCTCCTCATCCTTGCGGAATCGTGCTGTGGTCTCTTTGTTCTATGTGTAATATAACACTATCTGTTAGCCACGTCAAGAGGTGAGTGCTATTTTTTTATTTCAACCCAAGTCCCGTAACCGTCTTACCTGTCAGGGTTCCTTCATAAATTACCGTGGCGGTATCTCCCTGTGCAGGGCCGTCAAACATACCTGCCTCGCCTACAAAGGTAAATACGCTCTGATCCTGGTCCGCAGTCTGCAGTACGATATAATCCTCGCCTGTTTCCACAACGGTTCCGGTCAGGGTATACTCCTGAGCGTCCTCTGAATCATAGGCGTCCTCTGTCACAATCCTGGTTGCCATCGGCAGATATTCCTCGTCCTCCAGATCCCCATAGTAGGTAATCTCCGCTTCCACTCCGGCCTGAATCCCGCCCAAGCTGACCTGCTGGGCAATGGAGGTATCGAAGGTATAAACCGCCTCATCCTCATCGCTCTTTAAATCCAGGGTAGTTCCCTCCACCTTTTCAATGGTTCCGGTCATCACCGGGTCCGCGTTCGCCAGGGCCTCTTCTTCCGCCTCCTGAGCGGCGCTGGCAATAATCTCTACATATACCGCCTTGGTCACATCCTCTGACAAAGTTCCGTAAAAGGTGACCTCCACCTCGTCTCCGGGAACCAGCTCATAATCATCGGAGTATTCCGCCTCAGAACAGTCAAATGTGGCGATCTCCCCGTTGTCGTCAATGGTCAGATTCTGGCCCTGCACCTCAGTGATCACACCGTAAAAGAAATCCTCTTCCTCCTCTTGTGTCTCCTGAGTCTGGGCAGCCGTCGTCTCCTGGGCCGCCGCCTCAGTGGCAGCCTGGGAAGCCGTCGTCTCCGTCTGGGACGTGCTGCCGGACGAGCAGGCAGTTACCATCAGAGCCATAGCCGCAGCCATGGCGGCAGTTACATACATTTTCTTCATAATTTCGCATCTCCTCTTCTATTTCGATTTTGAGTTTTTCTCCAGTTCTCCTCCGTAAATTCCCCTCCGGCTCCCGCCGGATGGATACGTCCCATCTTACTACAGGCCACGCCGGATTACCAGTAAAATTCTATGAAGTTTTTTTTAATTTTTTCCACCTGTAAAGCCCCAGGATGATCAGCCCTATGGCGATGCCTAAAAGTCCCACCGCGATGGTCAGAGCCGCGCCTTTTCTCACCAGCAGCCAGAAATCCTGCTTCACCGGTTCCCTTTGAGCCAAATCCGCCTCCTCCTCTTTACCCGTCCGTTCTCCCAGCTCCACCCGTGAGGCTTCCCGAATGCGGTATAGAGTTTTCAGCTCATAGGTATCGGGAGCGGGCCAGGCCACCTCGCCTCTGTAAATCACCCGGTAATCCCTCAGGCGCTTATTCCCAAAAGCAGCCGCATCCCGGCACAGCTGCCCGCTTTCATCCTGGTAGGGTTCGCCCCTCCACTCCATGGAGCAAACCTCATAGTCGTCCTCCGGCAGTCCTAAAAGGCTCAGAAGCTGGCCTCCATACTCCTCTGGCGGCGGAAATTCCTCCTGAATCTCCAGCGTCAAATTCCCCAGGGTATAGGCCGCCGCTCCATAGGCGTGAAAAGTCAGAGGCACCTGAAAATCCGCGCTCCATTCCTCTCCTATGATTTCCCGGTCCGCCTCGATTAATTCCCCTTTGACCGCTTCTTCCTCCGCCTTCTGATCAAATGGGATTGCGGATGGGATCTGGTCCGCGGCCTCCACTTTGCGGTATACGACCTCTCTTTCGATTTCCCGCCATTGTGTCTCTCCGGGAATTTTTGTCAATTCCCACTCCGCCAGGTCATAGACATTCCCCAGGGAATCCCTGTATTCTTCCGGCGGCGAGACAAATTCCTCTCCCTGCTTCTGGTCAAGCATCTGGGTCTGGCGAATCGTTTTGGCCCATGCCGTTTCCCAGGGACTCCGGACCGCGCCCCATAAAAGCAGAACCATCCCAACATAGAATGCCTTTTTCTTTCTCTTCAATCCACTTTTCCTCCTCTTTCTGCCAAAGTCAAGGTTTACAGCATCTCAAAACATTTGAATCCCGGCCGGAAACGGCCTTGCGATGGCGCTGTGCGCGCTTTGTGAAACAAAGAACATTCAGATATTTTGATGGATTTAGTGTATCATAAAACTGCCGAAAAGGCAACGCGCAAAAGGACGCGCAGCATCGAAAAAATCCCCCGGAGAGCCTTTCGTCCTCTCTCCGGAGACTTTCTGATTTTCGATTGCCTTATGGGCGGAAGCGGCTATAAACATGGCCGGGAGCCATCCCGCCTCGATAAGCCGCCAGCTCGCTGACCGTCACCAGCTGGAATCCTCTGGCGGTCAGCTCAGGAATCAGCACCTGGGCCGCATCCGCCGTAGTACTGTAAAGATCGTGCATCAGGATAATATCGCCGTCCTGAACCTGGCTTAACACCGAATCAATTGTCTTCTGCGGGTTCCGATGCTGCCAGTCTCTGGTATCGATGGACCACATAATCGCCGGCATCCCCATGCTTCCAAGAACAGACAAGGAGGCGGAATCATAATATCCTCCCGGAGGACGTACCAGCGCCGGCGCTACGCCGCAGGCCGCCTGAACCTTCTGGCTGGTGGAAGTCACCTGATTCACGATTTCCTGGGCGCTGATTTTGCTGATATAACGATGGTCATGGGTATGATTGGCCACCTCGCAGCCCTGGGCTACCATCCGCTGAATCACCGGAGCGTTCGCGTTGACAGCGGAGCCCAGCATAAAGAAGGTGGCCCGCCCCCCATAAGCCTGAAGGCTGTCCAGAATCCGGTTGGTAACCGATGCCTTTGGCCCATCGTCAAAGGTCAGAGCGATCATCGGCCGGGTGGGATCCGCCTGAAAGCCTGGATATTCCTCCGGCGTACCCGCTCCTTTGGCCACAATCCCGGCCCGGATTCCGTCTACTCTCAATCCTACGCCTTCCTGCCCTGCCGTGGCTCCGTTTGCCGCCCAGTCCGTCCACTGCCCGTTCTGGAACACCCGGTAGTACAAATCATAATTTTCCGCCGAGCTTCCGGTCAGCTCCATGCGGATGGCCTCCAAAGGCAGATCACCTCCCGCGCCCCCGCATTCCGCTCCGTCGGCCGCCCATTCCAACCAGCCGGAGCCGCTTAAGTTTACCTGATAGCGAACCCCGATCTGGGCATCCGCCGGAATATTGATCAAATTGGCCGTCATAGACGTAAGCCAGCTTCCGGCCGGTGCCTGCAATCTTTGATTATCCGCTGTAGGTGAGGACCATGCCTGGCCATGAAAATATCCATAGTAATTAATCTGAAGAGGCTCCCCCTCCGGTTCCTGAACCGTCTGGGCCTGCTCCTGCTGCCCTGACTCCTGACCAGTTCCCGTCTGCTCCTGCTGGGCCTCTTCCTGTCCGCTTCCCGCCTGCTCCTGCTGGGCTTCTTCCTGTCCGCTTCCCGTCTGCTCCTGTTTACCTTCATCCTGAACCGCCACGCCAGGCCCCGTCTCCTGCTCCTCGAAGCTTGCCGCTCCCAGACCCGTAGCCCCGGCAAAAGACGTCATGCCTCCGGTGGTACACAAAATCCCAAAAGCCGTCAGAAACGCCAGCAGCCGCGCTGCCATTTTCCCTGTCTTCATGTTACTGCTCCTTTTCGCCTTTTCTCACACTGTGGCGGGACTGCCCGCCACGATTTATGATCCTGCCTGCTTCTCCTGACCGGAGCACAAAAAATGAGGTCCGAATACCAGGCCGCACAGCCGTATGTATTCCGCATAATAGAAGCTGTCCTTCAATTCCGCCAGCGCGTCCGCAATCCCCCAGTAGTACCAGGCGTGCTTTCGCTTATCTGTTTCATTGAAGCGCAAAAAAACCTGATCGCCGTGAATCAGATAATCGCTGGCTGTGCTCCGCAGATTGCTGAGCTTATCCCCCAGGGCCAGGATTTTAAGCTCCCGGTTTGAATCCTTCAGATGCTTCAGTGTACAGGACTTCCGCTGGGCCCAGGTACCGCTTTTATCCTCCGACTCCGCCAGTACCAGACCCGCCACCCTAGAACCAAACCGCTCCTTAAGCTCTTCCCCGGTGACGCCCGCATCCTCCACCACATCATGGAGCAGGGCCGCCGCGATCATCTCCTCATCGTCCGTAAAGGACGAGACAATCACCGCCGTTTCCACCGGATGGACAATATAAGGAATATCCGTCCCCTTTCGAAACACACCCCTGTGAGCCCGCGCCGCAAACTCAGCCGCTTCTTTTATCATTTTTTGCTCCTTTTCTCCCCGGCGGCCGTTTTGAACAAGCCGCCTGTGCTGTATTTCCAGGACCTGCCTTCATTCTAGCACATCGAAATCATAATTTGAACCCCTAAGGAAAATCTTAGGTAAATTGTAAGGTAGTTTCAACTTGTAAGGAAACCGTTTTTCTGCTATGCTATAGAAAGGCTTTTTTTGAAACTTCACGAATCACTTCAGGAGGAATCGATTTATATGAACCACCAGTCATCCTACCAGGCCCCCCGCAGCGAGCGGACTTCCTCAAGCGGCAGCTCCTACACGACCCGGGGCCATCGCAATAAAAAGAAAAATCCTTACAACCGCACCAGCTGGAAGGATAATCCCATCCTGCGCAGCCTTGTGTTTTACATCCTGCCCTTTTTTGTGATCAATGGGCTGATTTTTTTCTTTGCCGTTTATACCCCTTCCATTGAGCTGACGGTAGGCGACACTACGGATTACCAGTCGGTGGAGGTGTCCTTTCGGGTTAAGTCCCTGCTTCCGGTAAAGCACACTACCGTAACCCTAGATTCTCAGCCCCTTGAGGTGACGAAGGAGGGGAAGGAATACCATGCCACTCTCACCTCCAACGGAGTGATCCAGATCAGCACGGAGAGCATCAACGGCATGTCCCGGACCGTATTTGAACAGGTAAATCTCCTAGACGACACGCCTCCTACCATAGAGGAAGATTACAGCCTAGATTCCAATTTCCTGACCATTACCGTAAGCGACGCCCTCTCCGGCGTTGACTATGACAATATTTACGGCCTGGATGAGGACCACCAGCAGGTTGAGCCGTTTTCCGTAGACCAGAGCACCGGCACCGTGGTATTTCCCATGAACGGGAATACCATCGTGGTACATATTCAGGATTTCGCGGGAAATGTGGCGGAGCCTTCCTATTCCATCCGCGTAGAAGGGCTGGACGAGGACTCAGAGGACGAGAGCGGCGATGAAGATGAGCCGTCTTCCAGTGATTCGGAGAATGAGGACGATTCCTCCTCCACACGGGAAACTACCCGCTCCACCACTGCGGCTAGAGAAACTACCCGTTCTACCACCGCAGCAAAGGAGACGACACGCTCCACTACCGCCGCCAGGGAAACCACCCGTTCCACCACCGCCGCCAGGGAGACGACACGCTCTACTACCGCGGCCAGAGAGACCACAGCGCCCTCTTCCACTGCCGCAGCCAGGGAAACCACAGAGGCAGCCACCGTGCCCTCCACCACAGCGCCTGTCCCCACCGCTCCTACCGCCGCTCCCACCACAACCGCATCGCCCGGACCAGGCGGAGCTTCCGGTCCCGGCGTTTCCACTACGGCGGCCAGCCAGCCTACGGAGCCCGCCGCTCCCGGCGGGAATGGGCCGGGAGATACGATTATTCCGTTGAATTAATGCTTAAAAGACCGCTTCCGCTGCCGGACCTACGTATGGCCGGCATAGGGAAACGGTCTTTTCCTTTAAAGCTTCACCTTCACTACAATCTTTTTTACCTGGCATGGGCCCTTGGCGGTCATCCTGCGGGGGGCGTGGGCGTCCTCCGGGGGAACAATGGCAAAATCACCCTTTTTCAGGACAATCGTTCCGCTCTGCGCCGGCTCCTTAAAAAAGAGCAAATCCTTTTCTCCATCATAGTCTGCGGCAGGCTCCAGATTGGCGGCCGCCTCATAGCCGAAACATTCCTCTCCCTCCGCCACATACTGAAGATCAAAATACTTCCGATGTCCCTCAAAGGGGCATTTGGACGGTTCCATGGTCACATAGCTCTGGACATTGGCGTAGACATTCTCCCCGTCAATAGGTACATTTCCCACCGGCAAGGCGGATAAATCGGTATTCCTCAAAAACTCAAAAGCCTTTTGAAATTTCTCTTCCAAATAGTTATATTTGTCTGCCAGCTTCAGGCTGGTTGTAAGCATCTTACGTTCCTCCTTCTTTCAGTCCTCCAAGGATACGAAGTTCCTCATAGAGCGCCCATGCCTGCTCCCTGCTGTAGGCGTAAAGGAGCAGAACATCCAGCATATAGGGCGAAACAGAAAGCCCCAGAAGCTCCCTGGCAAAGGCCATGGCCGCCATTTCTGACAAGCAGGCAATGGTAGAACGGTTGGAAAACGGCTTTTTCCACAGCTCCACCTTCTCCGTCCGCGTGTAAATTTGCTCCGCGTTCTGCTCCTCCACCGCGTGAAACAGCTCATGGGCCAAAAGCACCTCCATCAGTCGCCCTGGCTCCAAAAGGGGGCAGCCGCTCTCCTGCCTTAAGACGGCGGCCCGGCGGATACAGTCCGTAAACACCGTGATCTCATCCGGGCGGACGAACTGGGCAAAAAGCACCTGACCGCCTCCCGCTGGCCTCTCGGTGGTGCGGACCCTAAGTCCCATCTTCTCTGCCAGAAGGCGGGGAGTGCTTTCTCCATAAGCTTTTCTCACCCGCCCGGCCCACTCGCCGCCGCAGCGATTGGCCTCTTCTGTATAACGGGCCTTCTGCCGTTCATCAAACCGGCCCTCCAGAGGCTCCCGGCTAAAGGCGTAGCGGCCCCACTGGTAATCGTCAAAGCCGGCCAGAGTTTGCGTCATCACCGCCAGCTTTACCTCCGGGGCTTTGGGAAGCCTCGGCCCCAGGTCCGGCAAATTCCTGGCCTCAAAAAGCCCCCCAAATTTCTTCCACATGTCCCTTTTGCCCATCGTCCCGCTCCTTTTTGCGCGGCCTGCGGCCGCCTTACAGGCTGTTCTTCGCTCCTACGATGATCACATCCTCCGACGGATTGATCATCTGCATCTCCACTTCCATCAGCATCATAATCTTGTCAAGATCCACCGATCCCGCAAAGTCCATTACACGGGCTCCGGCGCAGATATAGTAGTCCGGCCGCAGGATGGCGTCCTGCTGGTAGATGGCCAGTTCCTCCCACAGACCGGAAACCACGTTGCGGTAACTGCCAGCCTTGGCAAGAACCGCCTTGCCATCGTTTCTCTGCACCCGGATAAAGCCTTTTTTGTCCAGGATCCGAATGGGGTGCTTGGCCTTGCGGTCCATACCGAATACAAAGAAGTTCCTGGTGGCGCACTCCTTTGTAATGGCCTCCGGTTTTTCCCTAAGATCCTCCGCCGCCAGCTCCCTGGCCTCGTCCTCGGTACATTCTTTCAGCAGGTCCGTGGTCTTCACCTCTGTGGAACCCAGGGCAATGGCCGTCAGCTTGGATGTCTGCGGGTCAATTTCAATGTGTACGTCCACCGTATCCGCTGCGGCCCCGCTCTCCACCGCTTTGTCGATGGCCTCGGCTTTAATGGAGCGAATGTCCTCCGGTGTAGGATTGGGAACTACCCGCTCTACCACGTCCCGCACCATAGCCAGGGCCACACCGATGGAGGAAATCACCTCCGCGTTGTCCGGAATGGAGTACTTTAATTCCATCTTGTCAGAGCAGAAACCGATTAAGGAGGCCGCTCCTCCGCCTACGCCCACCAGACTGATCTGATCCTTCTCCAGGCGGTATTTCTCCGCCAGTTCCATGATAATGGGCTGGATTTTCTCGTAAGCTCTCGTTAAAATCTGGGTAGCTACCTCTTCCACTGTCTTTCCCATGTAATCCGCCAGCGGCTGCATAGCCTTGCGGGCCGCATTGGCGTTTCCATAAGCGAAATATTCCGGCTTAATGAGGCCCAGCACATTGGCGGCGCAGGTGTTGGTGATGGTAATGCGCTTGCCGTTTTTAAGCTCTATGGCTACATAGTCGTCCGGATCCCCATCCTTGGGGCTGAAAAATACCACCTTGGGGTCTACAATCTCTTCCTCCGGCGTAAATACCGCATAATCCATTCCGGCAATGTGGGCGGAACGGGGCCCTACATCCTTGACTCCGTTCTTGTCCGCCCGCACCATGCTTCCCCCGGCCACGCCCAGCACCCGCACGTCCAGGCTACTGATGTAGGTCCGGTGGCCGCCTACGATTGAGTAGTCGATGGCCGGACGGCCATCCTTAATCACGCCAATGTTGGTGGTGGTTCCTCCTACCTCAAAGTAAACGCCGTTGGAAGCCCGCAGGTACATTAAACTTCCCATAACAGATGCCGCCGGGCCGGAAAGCATGGTCAGAACTGGACGCTTCTTCATCTCCCCAATCTCCATTACGCCGCCGTCGCCCCGCATGATCATCAGGGGAACCTCCACCCCTGCGCTGCGCACGCTTTCTTCTGTAGAATTGGCGGTTCCCAGCATCTTGGGAAGAATGGAAGCGTTGATGGCCGCCGTCCTGGTACGCCTGGTCAGGCCATAAAGCTTGGTAATCTCACTGGCCGCCGTGGCCTCCAGCCCCATGTCCCTCGCGATGGCGCAGATGCCGTTTTCATTTTCCATATCGTCCACGCCGTAAGACTCGCTGGCTACAATAACCTGGGCTCCCTCTCCTACCAGAGACTGGATCGTTTCCTTCACCAGTTCATCCGTAAGCTTCTCATCGCAAATAAATCGGTTGTGCAGGCGGATGAACCGGCCGCTTCCCAGGTCGATATCCTTCAGATTAGTCTGTACCTTAGCCACAAATCCGCCAGGCCCCTTGGGACCTACGCCCACCACGCCTACCTGGGCTACGTCCCCTTCGATCAGGGCGTTGGTAGCCTGTGTGGTAGAATGGGCCACAAAGATGACGTCCTTGGGGTCAATGTTATTTTCCCGCAGGCAGTTCTGAAAGGCCTGCACCACCCCAGCCGCCACTCCGGCCTCATCGTCATGGGTGGTCTTTACGGAAGATTTTCCGATAATCTCATGGGTTGCGTTATCAATGGCCACTGCCTTGGTATGCGTTCCGCCTACGTCAATTCCCATCCGTACTTTTCTGTTGCTCATTTCCAGGGCCTCCTTAACCAAACATGAAATAGGTAACTGCCTGCATAATGGCGCATACGATCCATGCCACCGGCAGAGTCTGCTTCATATGCTCTCTTGTTGAAACCTTCGCGTACCCCACGCCCCAGGCAATCCAGCTCTGGGTCATACAGATGGAAACGTTCATGGTAATGGACGGAATCACCAACAGACCGTAAAGATACGGTGTGGAGAATCCGATTCCTTTTAAAATTCCCAGTGTCGCCGCGCCGCAGCCAAAGAGGGTAAAGGGGCCCCGGAACAATCCCAGGGGAGCCAGCAGGGCGAAGGCAATGCTAATCACTAAAGTGTTGTTGGGAATTACATTTCCCAGCAGGGCATTGAAATAAGGTACGCACAGCTCCGCAGCCTTGTTGAACATGGGGATCATCAGCAGGAAGCCTACCAAGGGAGCGGTATCCACCACGCCGTCGTAGAAATCCTTGTTCATCACCCGGCAGGCGGTGCGGAAGTTTTTCAGCCTGCCGCAGATAGCCAGGGCATAAAAGCTTCCGATGGTAAAGCCCAGGATGATGGGAATTTTAAAGACCACCAGCAGGACTACCGGAAGGATCGGAGCGACGAGCGCCAGGGAAGGCACGTAGCCCGGTCTTGCCTTGCGCTCTGCTGAAGCGTGCCAGGCATGGACTACCTTCTTTTTTCGAAGGGCAAAGGCGCACATCACGATCACCATCACCAGCTGCACCACAAGGCCCGTCATGGCCCATTTTAAACGGGCCGGATCATCGTAAGTGATCATCTGCTTCCCATCGACATCCAGGAAAAATGCCAGAAACTGCCCGGTCAGCACCGGATTTAAATACATGCCCGCGCCCACGCTCATCATAAAGGAACCGATAGAAAGAGGCTTGGGGATTCCCAGGCTCATAAGAATCGGGAGAATGATCACCCCGATTGCCACTACCGCGCCTGCGCCAAATAAAGTGGAAAAAATGGCCGTGGTCACAATGGAGAGAAGTACACAGATGATCACCGGCTTGTCTCCGCCAAGCTCCACGGTCTTGCGGATCAGGGTATCCGCGATTCCCGTGGCCAAAAGAACCCGCCCAAACCAGGCGCCAAACACCACGTTCACCAGTACATTTCCCCATCCTTCAGGGCCGGACTGGAACACATTTGTAATGGCGTCCACCACGCTGATGTCCGTCACACCTGGGTAAGAGGCGATGAACTCCGGATTTGTGGCAAAAGTATTGCCGATTAAGGGCAGGGCGGTCCAGATCACGCCCATAATCAGCATGCCCATCATCAGGTTGCCGCCCCGCACTGCGTAAACCGCCAGGCCGGCAAAGGATATAAGAAGAAGAATACCAATGATATATTCCATGACGATTCCTCCTAAGGTCGTTTTTCTTCAGGGTTTTCTCTACATCTTCAGAACAGACTCCCACACCTCATCTACTACGGGGACGCCTTTTTCCTTATTCTCCCGGATATTCTTCAGCTCCAGCTCGCCGGGGTAATAGACCTGTCCGCCTTCCTCTACCGGCTGGGAGGACTTTACATCTGCCAGGATCTCGTCTACAATGGCGTCCGTCTCCTCTGTGGTGTTGAACTTAGAGGGATCGATGGCAATCATGATCTGAGTCAGTCCTACCTCGTCACCGAAGGTTCCGATCTTGCTCACGGAATTCCCATTGGTCAGCACCGTGGCGATCAGATCCAGGACAATGGAGAGGCCGCTTCCCTTCCAGTATCCCATGGGCAGTACTCGCCAGGTTTTTTCGATCTCCGCCGGATCTGTGGTCAGGTTGCCCTTGGTGTCGTAGCCGCCGGGAACGGGAAGCTGCCTTCCGTTTAAGCGGCAGTCCTCGATCTTGCCGTAGGAGAACTGGGACACGGCGCAGTCGATCATAGCGTGCTCCCCGTTGGATCTGGGTACCGCCATAATCAGAGGATTATTTCCAATCTTGCGGTTTAAGCCGCCCCAGGCAGGCATGTTGGGCATAGTATTGGACCAGCAGATGCCGATACAGCCCTGATCCGCCGCAAGCCACCCGTAGGTGCCGCCCCGCATCCAGTGATTGTTGTTCCCAAGAGCCACGCAGCCGACGCCGTACTCCTTTGCCAGCTCACAGGCCCGGTCCATGGCCCGCTTGGCGTTTAAGGGGCCGAATCCACGGTGTCCGTCCCAGCGCTCGATGGCCCCCATCTGCATCTCACAGGTCGCTCTGGCGTTAGGATCAATCTCCCCCTTCTCCAGATAGCTCACCACTCTGGGGAAACGGTTTAAGCCGTGAGAATACACACCGGCCAGACTGTTCTGTGCGAAAATAACCGCTGCGTTTTTCGCATCCTCCGGCTGAAATCCCTTTTTCTCCAGAACCCGCTCAAACTCCTTCACCATTGCATCATACGGAACTCTCATTTTTCTTTCTCCCTTCTTTTTTGAGTATTTTTTTTGCAAATTTTATAAAAGCGCTTTCTTTGATTTTCATTATAGTGATCCATCCAAAAAAGTCAAGGTATTTCAATGTATCCCGTCTCATTTTTGTCAGTTTGCAAGAATTTCATACTATTTTTTTGGTGACTTTTAACATAGAATTTATCCATTTTTATGAAAGCGCTTTTCTTTCTGTTTTCAAAAAAGCCTGCCAGACTCAAAACAAGTCCGGCAGGCGCTCCCCGCAATATATTCTTTTTTCAGCACAGCTTCCCCGCATCATGCTAGGTAGTCTGTCCCTGTACCAGCTCCGGCTGGATGGTGCAGGAGGAATAGGCCGCCGTATTCTCAATCAGGCTGGTCAAAAGCTGGACGCTGAGCATAGCCACCAGCTCCGGCTTGTTGTCAATGGTGGTGAGCTGAGGCTCGCAGATCCGGGCGTACTCCGAATTGTTATATCCGGTTACCGCTACGTCCTCCGGCACCCGCAGTCCGACCCGCAGAAGGGCTTTCACCGCCCCCGCAGCCGTAATATCCTCACCGCAAACCAGGGCGGTAAAGGGCTTTTTGCCCCGCAGCAGCTTCTCCACAGCCCTCATGCCGCCTTCAAGGCTCATATCCGTCTCCAGCACATGGCGTTTCGTTGCCTCCAGGCCCTCCTGCTTCATACCATTTAAGAATCCCTGGCATTTTAAGTCGGCGCTGGCCGTATTCAAATCCTTCAGATAATAGATTTCCTTATGTCCCCGCTCCACCAGATGCTTCACCGCAAGGGATACCCCGTACTGATCGTCCACCAGCACGGAGTAGGAGTTGGGAAGCTCCAGTCTGCCATTGGCAAGGACCAAGGGCGTGGTGCGAAGAAGGGCCTCGATCTCCGGCGTCCGACATAAGGTATTAAAAACCGATCCCACCAAAACCAGGCCGTCCACCTTCTTCTCTATCACGGTCCGCAAGTATTTCTCTGTCTCCGCCAGCTCCCCGCCTGTATTGCACAAGGTTACCTCATACCCCCGGCGGCTGAACTCCCGCTCGATGGTATAGGCCGTCCTGGCGTAATGGGGCACCCGGATATCCACCGTCAGCACCGCCACCGTCCGCATGGACTTGCTCACCATCCCCCGGGCAATGGCGCTGGGGGTATAGTTGTGCTTCTGAAGGATTTCCAGCACATTCTTTCTTGTATTTTCATTCACATTTCCCTTATTGTTCAGGACGCGGGATACTGTAGAAATCGACACTCCCGCCTCTTTTGCGATGTCATAAATGTTCATGCCTATCCTCTTTTTACGCTTTAATTATGAAAGTGCTTTCTTAAAGGATAAGCCATCTGATGCCTGGTTGTCAAGGGGATTTTCCTCGGTGAAAGAGGCGGCAGTACTGCCGCCCCCAAAATACTACGGAAGCATCGCCAGGGAATGTACCCCCTCCTGCTCCGTCAAAAAATCGATTATCTCGTCCTGGCTTTTTCGGCCCGGATTCTTAATCATCACCACCGCGCTGGTAAAATCTTTCGACTGCTTTTTATTCAGCTGGATTTCCCCAAGCTGCAGTCCCTGGGCTTCCAGCGCTCTGGAAAATCCCGGAATCGCCTCCATTGAATCGAACTTAATATAGACTCTAAACCAGGTGTCGTAAGCCGTAAATAGATTCTCTACCGCCTTAAACTTCGTAATCGTCAGATATACCGCCGCTGTGGCGGCAATCGCTCCGGTGTAAAAACCGATTCCAATGCCGAGGCCGATGCAGGCCGCTACCCACAATCCAGCCGCCGTAGTCAGCCCTTTAACCTTCGCCTTGACGGATACAATGCTCCCGGCGCCAAGAAAGCCGATGCCGCTGATCACCTGGGCTCCCAACCTGGCCGGATCTCCGGACTCAAAATGGGTGTAGGTATACTGCCCGGTCATCATCACCACCGCGGCTCCCATACACACAAGCATATAAGTACGCATCCCCGCCGGCTGGTTCGTCTTGCCCCTCTCGATTCCCAGCACCCCTCCGCAGATCATGGAGAGGCCGATGCGCAGCAGCACGGAAATCCCGTTCAATTCATGGAGAAAATCCTCAGCCAGGGCAAGAGTCTGGCTCAAACTCATTTTTCCCTCTCCTTTAGAATCATCTCTCGCACCGCTTCCACCGCGGTCCGAACCGCCATCTCCGTATCGTAAACCTGAGGATCATCCAGGCCCATCTCACGCCTGGTCTGGTTCGCCAGCACCATCATCACAGCCCCCGTCCGCACCCGACGGACGCTCCCGATGATAAACAGTGCGGCAGACTCCATCTCCGAAGCCAAAGCCCCGCACTTAATCCAGGCGTCCCATTTATCCTTGAGCTCGTAGGCCACCGGCATGGTGTCCGGCGAATGCTGTCCGTAGAAATTATCCTTACACTGGACGACGCCCACATGGGATTTCGCCCCCAGGCGGTCCGCCGCGTGCTTCAGCGCCTCCACCACATCGTAGTGAGCCACTGCCGGATACTCCATGGGCGCGTACTCACGGCTGGTTCCTTCCATCCGGATTGCCCCGGTGGCTATGACCAGGTCGCCGCCGCAGACTTCCGGCTGCATTCCCCCGGATGTGCCCACCCGGATGAAAGTATCCGCCCCGCAGTGAATCAGCTCTTCCATGGCGATCGCCGCCGAAGGTCCGCCGATTCCAGTGGAGGTAACGCTCACCTTTTCCCCCTCCAGATAGCCGGTGTAGGTCACAAACTCCCGGTTCTCCGCCACCTTCTCGGCCCCTTCAAAATGACGGGCAATCTTCTCGCAGCGTCCCGGATCTCCCGGCAGGATTACATACCTTCCTACCAGATCCGGTGTTGTATGAATATGATACTCCTTGTCCTTCGCGTATACCAGCGCCATATGATCCCCTCCTTAATTTTCTAGCAATGGTCTTGTCGTTCTCCTTCTAAAATCATCATATCACAGACATTTTCCCTTTTCCAGCAAAAACCGCTCTTTCCTTTTCCTCACAAAAGAATTATAATGAAACGTAAACAGTTCAAAAGAGAGGACAACCATCATGACCAAACCAATCATCGGAGTTTTAAGCTCCCGCACTTATCATCCTTCCGTCGGGCCCATGCCCGTACTGGCAGAGTATGTCAACCGCACCTACTGCGCCGGAGTCGAGAAAGGCGGCGGCATCCCGCTCATCATTCCCGTCACCTCCGACAGAGAGCAGTTAACGCGGCTTCTCTCCCTCTGCCAAGGCCTTCTTCTCCCCGGCGGCGAGGACGTAGATCCCTGTTTTTATGGAGAAGATCCTCTGCCGGTGCTGGGAACCGTTGACCACGAAACAGACCAGTGCTGGATCTGGGCCGTGGAAATCGCAGTCGAGAAAAAGCTCCCGATTTTTGGCATCTGCCGCGGCCTTCAGCTGGCAAACGTGGCCCTGGGCGGCAGCCTTTGGCAGGATCTTTCCCTGAAAAATAAGGAGCATTTCCTGCACTACCAGCATCAGAACCGCGCTTCCCTGCTCCATGAGGTATCCATCTGCCCGGACAGCCGCTTGGCAAATCTTTTAGGTGCGGAGGCCATCTATACCAACACCATGCACCATCAGTGCGCCAAGGAGCCTGGGCGCGGCCTCACCGTAACCGCCCGGACCAGGGACGGCATACCGGAAGCTATGGAATCCGCCGACGGGCAGATTCTTTTAGTGCAGTGGCATCCGGAGGAGCTTTTGGAAAGCGAGCCGCGGATGCTGGCGTTGTTTGAAGATCTTGTAAAACGCGCCCTCCAAAATCTGTAAACAACGAAACGGCGGGCAAGATCTGGATTTTTCCAGAACTGCCCGCCATATCAACTTCAATTACTCTTTTTTCTCCGCAATCTTCCTCGGTTCCGTCTTAGCTGTGGCGATCTTGCGGGGCTCCTCTTTCTTCGTTTCGATCTTATGAGTCTCCCCCTTCTTTGTTTCCAGCTTATGGGGTTCCTCCTTCTTCGTTTCCAGCTTATGAGGCTCTTCCTTCTTCGTCGCCAGCTTATGGGGCTCCTCTTTTTTCGTCGCCAGCTTATGGGGCTCCGTCTTCCTGGTGGTCAGCTTCTCCACCCGGCCTGCCGCCGCCTTCTGCACGGTCCCCACCTTCTCCGCGGCAGCCTTCTGCACCGTTTCCACCTTCTCCGCGGCGGCCTTCTGCACATCCTCCACCTTAGAAGCCGCGCGTCTGCCAAGCTCATCCTTCTTGGCCGCAAGCTTCCGGGCCGTTTTCTTCACCGTATCCAGCCGGCCGCCCTTCTGTCCGGCCTTCTCAGGCTCAGAGGCTCCTGGCTTAGAAGTTTCGCCCGCACTGTGGGCGGGCTCTTTTGCCCCGGTCTCGGCGCCGGAAGCAGCCCCAGCGCCCTTCTTCCCCTTAGCCGACTTTTCCTCAGGCGCGGGAGTGCAGGAGAATACGCAGCAGCTCATAGGCGCTACCCGAATCTCAATGGAATTTTCCTGCTCGTCCCACTCAATCGCCTTAGAAGTCTTGGCCCTGGGATTGGTCATGCCCGTGCCGCCGAATTCCTCGGCGTCGCTGTTTAAAATTTCCTTATATTTCCCCGCAAAGGGTACGCCCAGGCGGAATTTTTCGTGAGGCATGTTGTCAAAGTTGCAGACAAAGAGCAGCGTCTCCTCCGGCTTCTTGGAGCGGCGGATGAAAATCGCCAGGCTCTCCTGGTCATAGCTGCAGTTAATCCACTGGAAGCCCTCCGGGTCATAATCCATCTCGTAGAGAGAAGGATGGGACAAATACAAATGGTTCAGGGCTTTCACATAATCCTGCATCTGCTGGTGAACCGGATACTGGGTCAGATCCCACTCCAGGGAAGCGTTCTCGTTCCACTCGTCTACCTGGGCGAAATCCTGCCCCATGAAGAGCAGCTTCTTCCCCGGATGTCCCGTCATAAAGCCATAAGCGGCCCGCAGGTTCTGAGCCTTTTTCTCCAGGGTGTCCCCAGGCATCTTGCCGATCATGGAACCTTTTCCGTGAACCACCTCGTCATGGGAGAACACCAGTACAAAGTTCTCGCTGTAGGCGTAGAGCATGGAGAAGGTCAGCTCCCCGTAATTGTACTTGCGGAAATAGGGATCGCAGCGCATATAGCTGGTAAAATCGTTCATCCAGCCCATATTCCACTTAAAGTCGAATCCCAAGCCGCCGTCCTCGGGCTTGCCCGTCACCTGGGGCCAGGCCGTGGACTCCTCGGCGATCAGCACCGCCCCGTCCTTTCGCCCATGGAATACGGAGCTTAGATGCTTTAAAAACTCCACCGCTTCCAGGTTCTCGTTGCCGCCGTAGATATTGGCCACCCACTCCCCGTCCTGCTTGCCGTAATCTAAGTAAAGCATAGAGGCCACCGCATCCATGCGGATGCCGTCGGCGTGGTACTTGTCCGCCCAGAAAAGAGCGTTAGCGATCAGGAAGTTGGACACCTCCGGACGGCCATAATTATAGATCAGCGTACCCCAATGGGGATGAGTGCCTTGCCGCGGATCCTGATGCTCGTAAACGCAGGTGCCGTCAAAGCAGGCCAGACCGTGGGCGTCCCTTGGGAAATGGGCCGGAACCCAGTCCAAGATCACGCCGATTCCTTGGCCGTGCATGTAATCCATAAAATACATAAAGTCATCGGGCGTCCCGTAACGGCTGGTAGGCGCGTAGTACCCTGTCACCTGATAGCCCCAGGAAGCATCCAGAGGATGCTCCATCACCGGAAGCAGCTCCACATGGGTATAACCCATCTTCTTTACGTAATCCGCCAAAAGGGGAGCCGTCTCGCGATAATTGTAAAACTCTGAACCAACGATCTCATTGCCCTCTTCATCCTTTTTAAAGGGGCGGCGCATCCAGGAGCCCAGATGAACCTCGTAGATCAGCATAGGCTCTTCCTTGGGATGGGAAGCGGCCCTCTTTTTCATCCACTGGTCATCCTGCCACTGATAGCGGCTGATATCCCAGATCACAGAGGCCGTGTTGGGACGCAGCTCCGAAAAGTAGCCGTAGGGATCCGCCTTTAACATCGGCTCCCCTCGCTGGTTTTTCACCTCGTACTTATAGATCTCTCCCGCTCTTAAGCCGGGAATAAACAGCTGGAAAATGCCGGAATCCTCCAGGCGCTCCATGGGATGGCGCCGCCCGTCCCAGAGGTTAAAGTCTCCTACCACGCTGACCCGCATGGCGCAGGGGGCCCAGACGGAGAAATAGACGCCCTCCACCCCGTCGATGGTCATGGGATGGGCTCCCATTTTCTCATAAATCTGATAATGAATGCCCGCCTTAAATTTCTTCAGATCCGATTCCTTATACTGAGAAGGGAAGGAATAGGGATCCCGCAGCTCCTCTGTGGTTCCGTTATCATAGGTTACCACAAGAGCATAGGCCGTCATGGTCTTTCTGGGAATTAGCGCCGCGAAAAATCCCGCCTCATCAGCCATTTCCATGGGATAAGTCCTGCCCGTGGACAAAAGCTTCACCTGTACCTGAACGGCGGTAGGGATCAGCGCCTGGATTAACAGCCCCTGCTCCGTCAGATGAGGGCCCAAAAGCCTGCATGGATTCGCCCCCTCTGAGTAAACCAGCTCCTCAATACCTGCCCAGTCCATTAAATCGTATAAATTCTGTTCCATCAACAATCCCCCTTCTACAGTGTTTTCGCCCGATCGCTGATATTCTGATGGAAATTAATAATATCATGCTCGTACTCTTCATCCATGTAGGAAGAAGTAATCATGAAATCCGCGCTGGCCTTGTTGTTGGCAATAGGAATATCGTAAACCTGCGCGATTCTTAAAAGCGCCTTCACATCCGGATCGTGAGGCTGCGCCGTCAGAGGGTCGGAAAAGAAAATCACAAAATCGATCTGTCCCTCCACAATCTTGGCTCCGATCTGCTGGTCGCCGCCCAGCGGTCCGCTGTTATACCCCTTAACCGGAAGCCCCGTATACTCCGTAATCATCCGCGCCGTGGTTCCCGTCCCGCACAGAAAATGCCGGGACAATATGTCCTTATGGGCCTCGCACCAGTCGATCAACTCATGCTTCTTCTGGTCATGGGCGATGAGCGCGATATTTTTCTGCTTTCCAATGGTCATTGTCAAATAGTCCATAGACGATTCCTCCCTTTTATTCGAGCACTGTATTTTTAATGGTCCCAATACCTTCAACGGTACACTCCACCACATCCCCCGGCTTTAAAAACCTGGGGGGATCAAAGCCCATCCCCACGCCCGCCGGAGTGCCGGTGGCGATAATGGTTCCCGGCTTTAAGGTCATCCCCTGGGAAAGCTCGCTGACCACATGGTCAATGCCAAAAATCAGCAGCTCCGTATTGCTGTCCTGGCGAAGCTCACCGTTGACCCTAGACTGAATGACAAGCTTCGGCGGGTAAGGAATGGAATCCACCGTGGCGATACAGGGACCCATAGGCAAAAAGCCGTCCAGGCTCTTGCCAAAGTACCACTGCTTATGCCGGTTCTGAAGGGTTCTGGCGCTGACATCGTTGATCACGGTGTAGCCGAAAATATAATCCTTCACATCCTCCGGTTTCACATGGCTGGCTTCCTTTCCAATGATCACCGCCAGTTCCGCCTCATAATCCAGATCCTCCACAATATCCCGGTGGCTGGGAATCCCCTCCCCGCTTGCCACCGCCTGACTGACCCGCTTGGAAAAATAGACGGCAAAGGGGCGTTCTCCGGAAAATTCTTCCTTCTTATAGCGGGCCGACTCCTCAGCGTGAGCCATATAGTTGATTCCCAGACAGATCACATCCTGGCGCGGATTGGGAATCGGCGCCAGAAGCCGGATCTCCGCCAGGGGAGCGGCTCCCCTGATCCTTCCCCATTCAAATCCGCAATAATGCTCCATCAGCTGCAGCTCCGACTGGCTAATATTCTCGATCAGCTCCTGCATCGATCCATAATCCACCCCCATGGAAGAGAGAGGATAGATCCACTGCTCATCCTTACTCAGCGCTCCCAACTTTATCTTATGTTCAATTTCGTATGTTACCAGCTTCATGATGTCCTCCCGGCTTTCTGTCGTATTTCACAGCCCCGCTGTACCAAAGGGCCGCACCTCTCCTTCGGTTCTACTGTAGCACATTTTTCCGATTTTTTCTATATATTTGCGTTTTTTTCACGCAATACCTTCCCGCCACGCCTTAAAAGCCTGAATGATCAGCGTAGGAACCAGCGCTGCGGCGCATACGGCAAGAAGCTGCCCGGCTCTTAAGTCCGCCGCCGCGAACATCCTCTGGAGTCCCGGAATAAACAAAACCGCCCCCAAAAGAACCGCCCCAAGCTCAAAAGCCATGACGCTGTAGAGATTAGAGGAAAATCCCAACGACAGAACCGGCCTGCTGCTGCGGCAGTTAAAGCCGTGAAGCAGCCGCGTAAGAGTCAGGGTGGAAAAGGCCATGGTGCTGGCAACCCCTTCCCCTCCCTGGGTAAGCCCGATCCGGTAGGCCCAAAGGGTGGCTGCGGCGATCAGTCCTCCCTGAACCAGAATATCCCGCACAAATTCCCTGGTCAGAATCCCCTCCGACGGATCCCTGGGCGGCAGCTTTAAAAGCCCTTCCTCCGGCGGTTCCATGCCGATGGCGATGGCCGGAAGGGAATCCGTCAGAAGGTTGATAAACAGCAGATGCACCGGCGCGAAGGGCATGGGCAACGCGCCAAGGGAAGTATAAATCACGCAGAAAATTCCCGCCATATTTCCGGATAAAAGAAACTGAATGGCGTTCTTAATATTGCGGTACACATTCCTTCCATTGGATACTGCCTTGATAATGGTGGCGAAGTTGTCGTCCGCCAGGATCATGTCCGCCGCCTCCTTGGAAACCTCAGTTCCCGCCTCTCCCATAGCCACTCCGATATCTGCCTGCTTTAAGGCCGGAGCGTCGTTGACCCCGTCTCCAGTCATGGCCACAATCCTGCCCCGCTTCTGCCAGGCGGATACGATGCGGATCTTGTGCTCCGGCGAAACCCTGGCGTAAACGGAAATGTCCTCCAGCCTCATTGCCAGCTCCCTATCATCCATCACGTCCAGAGCTCCCCCTTCCATCACCTGCTGGCCCTCCTTTAAGATTCCCAGCCTGCGAGCTATGGCGGCTGCTGTATCCCGGTGGTCCCCGGTGATCATCACCGTGCGGATTCCGGCGGCCCGGGCCGCAGCCACCGCTGGTCTGGATTCCGGTCTGGGCGGATCGATCATAGCCGCCATCCCCAAAAAGATCAAATCCCGGTCCGGTTCCTCTCCCGCCCCGCCCTCCGTCCAGTCCCGAAAGGCAAAGGCCAGAACCCGCATTCCCCGGCGAGCCCACTGTTCATTCTGCTCTTTCAGCCTGCGCCGGTCATACTCAGTCAGCGGGCGGCTTCCGTCCCCTTCGCCGCCCCGCGAAACCGCCATACGGCTACAAAGCTTAAGTAGGACATCCGGAGCGCCCTTCACAAAAATCTGCCTGCCATCCGGCGTTTCACAGGCTACGGCCATCCATTTGCGGCGGGAATCAAAGGGCCATTCCCGAAGCCTTGGAAAACGGCTCCTGAGACATTCCGGCTCTTCTCCCGCCTGGGAAACCATCCGCAGAAGGGCTTCCTCCATGGGATCCCCCTCTCCCATCCCCGACGCGTTGTTGTTTAAGGCCGCCGCCATCAGAAATCTTCTTCCCTCCGCCTGCTCCCCAAGAGAGGGAAAACGCTCCTCCTCATAGATCCCGCGCCCTGCCGAAACCTCCTCCACCGCCATGCGGCCGGCGGTCAGGGTGCCTGTTTTATCCGAGCAGATCACTGAAACACAGCCCAGGCTCTCCACTGCCTTCAGATTTTTGATGATCGCCTGTTCCCTGGCCATCTTCTGGGTTCCCATAGCCTGGACAATGGTGACAATGGAGCTTAAGGCTTCCGGAATCGCCGCCACAGCCAAAGCTACGGCAAACATCAGAGCATCTAAGGGTTCTTCCTTTCGATAAAGTCCCAATATAAAAACCAGGGCTGACAGCGCCATAATGGCAGCAGCCAGCCTTCCGCTGAACCGGTCCAGACTGATCTGGAGCGGCGTCTTCTTTTCCTTTGCGTCATTCATCATCAGGGCGATCCTGCCCAGCTGGGTGTGAAGACCGGTTTCCACCACTACCGCCGTCCCCCGTCCGCCGGTGATCAGGGAGCCGGCAAAGACCATGTTCGCCTGATCCGCCAACGCGCCGGCTCTTTTGTCCCGAAGCTCCTCCTCCTTCTCCACGCTGACCGATTCCCCGGTCAGAGAACTTTCATTTGCCCTTAGGCCCCTGCTTTCCAGGATCCTGGCGTCTGCCCCTACCCGGTCCCCGGCCTCCAGCAAAAGAATATCCCCGGGCACAATCTGGGCGGAAGGAATCATACAAGTAAGGCCCGCCCGGCGGACTCTCGCCTGGGGAGCCGAAAGGGCTTTCAGGCTCTCTAAGGATCTGCGGGCCTTCTGGTTCTGAACCGTCCCTAAAAGGGCGTTTAACAGCAGCACGGCAAAAATGACGCCCGCGCTGCCGGGATCTCCCGTCACCATAGATACGCCTGCGGCCCCAATCAGGATCATGACCAGCAAATCCTGAAACTGGCTTAAAAACACCTGCCACCAGGGAGGCGCCTTCTGCTCCGGAATCACATTTTCCCCATACTCCCCAAGCCGCCTCTTCGCTTCCCAGGCATCCAGCCCTTCCCTTGAGGTCCGAAGCTTCAAAAGCGTCTCCTGGGCTGACGCTAAAAACCAGTCTGACATCTGCCGTTTCCTCTGTCCTGAAATGATTACTCTAAATTTATGAGACAGAGGGGCCGATTATGATCAGTCCTGGACTTCAAAATGATCCAAAATCAGGGACAAAGCCAGCTTACAGCCATCCTTCAGGGAATCCGCCTCCACAAATTCCTCCCTGGTGTGGGCTCCGCCGCCGTAGTAGGCTCCCGCGCATACACTAGGAATCCCCAGAGACAGAGGGATGTTGCAGTCCGTGGAGCCGGCGCTTTCCTTCGGATCTCTTCCGATGAGCTCCCGCACTCTCTGCCTCACCCGGTTTAAAAGCTGCTCCTGGGCCTGTTCATCCACATCGCCGCCACAGGGACGCTCCCCTACTAAAGTCAGGGACAGCTCCATATCCTCCCTGGCCCTGGCCTGGCGGATGAGCTCCATAAAATGATCCTCCATATACTGCAGATTTTCCCGGCTCTCTGAGCGGAACTCGTAGAGCATCTGGGCCTGCTGGGCGATGGTATTCACCGATGTGCCGCCGGAAATCATACCAACGTTAAAAGTGGTCTTGGCCCCCTCCGGTACCGGGATCTCATACAGTCTGGCGATCAGCGCGGCCATCCTGGCAATGGCGTTGGGGCGTCCGAAATCCCCGTAGGAATGGCCGCCCTGGGTACGGATCTCCACCTGATAACGCTTGGAGCCCACTGCCCGGACCGCCAGCCGGTCCAGCTGTCCGTCCAGGGTGATAAATTCCCTCATCTGTTCTCCAAAGGCCCGGCAGATTTCCCGGCTGCCCTTTAGGTTTCCCAGGCCCTCTTCCCCTGAGTTGCACACTAAAAGAACACCGCCGTCTTTCGGCTTTAAGGTTCCCTGGCGCAGTCCCCGGGCCACATACCGGGCCGCGATGAGAAGGGCCGTCAGACAGGCCGTATCGTCCCCCACACCGGGACAGCGGATCTGATTTCCCTCCACCGTCAGGGGCAAGGGGGCGAGATCGGGAAATACCACATCCGTATGGGCCGCGTAGACCGTCAAAGGCTGTTTCGCGCTTTCCTGATCCTTTGAATACACCGGATAAATCACATTTAGCGCCTGATCCACGTAGACGCCCTGAGCTCCGTTCTCCTCCAGCCACTCCCGGCAGAACACCGCCCGCTTCTCCTCACGGTTGGAGGGAGCCGGAATCTGAGCCAGACGGATCAAAAGCTCCAGCGCCTCCTGTTCACATGATTTCAGATATGCTTCCGCTTTCTGATCCAACATCGCATTTCTCCTCCTGTTTTCCCATAAACACTACAATGGACCGCCCCTCTGCCATCCATTTTTTCTGATCCTTTAAAGGTGTCTCCTTCCCTTCCGGCAAAAATACCTCTCCCGGCTCCCTTGCGGTATCCGCCGCCAGATGCCATTTCAGCCCCTTGGGCAGGTGGGGAAGGCCAAATTCCCTGGGCTCCCAGTGCATGTTGAAAGCCACATAAAAATACTCGTCCGAGCTTCCGTCCGCCTTTCTTCCATAAGGGCCGCAGTAAAATACCCCCAGCTCCCGGCAGGGCGCGTCAAATTCCGGGCACCAGGCCTTCAGGCCGTGGAAGGACAGGTCAGGAACGCCTTGGGACTTATAATCCATCAAAACCGGCTCCTTCTCCATATGGAAAACCGGATGCTTTTTCCGGAAGGCGATGGCCGTCTTTACAAACTCCCACAGGGAGCGGTTGGTTTTAAGAAGGTTCCAATTCAGCCAGGAAATCTCGTTGTCCTGGCAATAGGAATTGTTATTTCCCTTCTTGGTACGGCCAAATTCGTCCCCGCCTAAAATAAGCGGCGTGCCCTGGCTCAAAAGCAGCATAAGAAAGGCGTTGCACAGCTGACGGCGGCGCAGGCGCACCACCTGCTTTTTCCTGGAAGGCCCCTCTGCGCCGCAGTTCCAGGATAGGTTCCGGTCCGTCCCGTCCCGGCCATTTTCCCCGTTGTCCTCATTGTGCTTCTCATTGTAGCTGACCATGTCCATCATGGTAAAGCCGTTGTTATTAGCCATGTAGTTGATCACAGCCGCCCTTTCCGGGTTGCTGCGGATATGGAAGGCCGCCTGGTTCAGCTGCCCCTCGTCCCCTTTCAGGAAGCGCCTCATGTCCGTCATAAAGCCGTCGTTGTACTCCGCCAGATGGCGGCTGCTTCCCTGGTGTACTCCCTCCCAGCTGGCCGCGAAAAGCTTCACGCGGCTCAGGTAAGGATCTGTCCCGATCAGCTGTAAGGGCGGATATCCTGTCAGCCGGATTCCGTCAGCACGAAAATCCAGGGCCCAGCGCCGCACCGCCTCCAGGGCACAGGAAGGGCTCTCTTTCCCAGTAAAAAACAGCTCCGCCACCAGCTCCATGCCGGCTTCGTGAAGGGCCTTTACCAGTTCCTTTAAGGCCCGCACCGGCTCCTTACATTCTCCGGCGCAGTAGGATGCCTTGGGGGCCATCAGGGCTGCCCCAGTATAGCCCCAGTAATTCAGCCGCCCATCAGGCCCGCAGGCCCCGGCTGTCATAGGAGGCGGCAGCATTACCTCTTCAAACTCCGCCGCCGGCAGAAGCTCCACTGTGGTAATCCCCAGCTCCTTCAGATAAGGAATCTTCTCCCGAATCCCCTGAAAGGTTCCCCGAAGGCCCGGCTCAAGGCCGCTGGAAACGTGTTTCGTAAAGCCGCGCACATGGATGCGGTAAATGATCGTTTCCGAATAAGGGATTTCCGGCTTCTTATCCTCCCCCCAGTCAAAATCCTCTCCCGCCGGAAGGGCCTCTCCCCTGGGAACGCGCCCGGCCCTCAAAAAGTCGCCCCAGCGCTCCCGCCCGACGCAGGCTCTCGCCCAGGGATCGGATCTCTCCTTCCCATCGGTTTCAAACAGATATTCAATTCCCTGAAAATCCCCTTTCAGCGTCATATTCCATACATCCCCGGTCCTGTTTTCCGGGAGGAAAGGAATCTTTGTCGCCTGCCTTTTCTTTCCCTGCTCATAAAGGATGAGATGGCATTCCTTTCCCGGGTACACAAAGGAAAAATGCATCCCATCCGCCGTGGGCGTTGCCCCAAGGGGGTAACGTTTCGTATCGTTTTCCACAATCTTAACTCTTTCTTTCATCTGCGGCCTCTGCCTTTCTGGTCCTGATTCCAGGACTCAAACCTCTCAATTATCTATCGTAACAGTTCAGGACGGTCTAAACTGTTATCTTTATTATAAAGGATATTTCAGAATTTTTCCATTATTTTCAGGCGTTTTTGACTCGGCCTGATTTTTCACCGGTACTGCCATCTCCTGCTGAAACTGCTCCAGGCTGCTGGCCTTCGATTTTCCCTTCTGCCTTTCCCTCTTTATACACGCTCCAGTTGGCCCGTACAATTAAGTCCATCGCCGCGCTGTAAAGGGGATTGTTTTCTTTCCCCTGCATCTCCTTAGCCTCCCAACATGTGACTAATTTGAGGAGAGCAAAAAGATTAGCTAATCCGGCGTTTCAATCCTTTTTAAAAGCTCATCCCATTGCTCATCGGAGAGCCCTGCGTACCTTTTTACCTTCTCGGGTTCCATGCCGTCCTTCAACATACTGGCAGCCATTTCTTTGGCCTTTTTGAGCTCACCTTGCTCAATGCCCTGGCCAATTCCCTCCATTCTGCCCTCTTCCCGCAGGGTCCGCTCATGTAGTTTCTCATCGTATTCCGTTAAAAACAAGTCTTTCACCTCCGCTCTATGACGGCTCAGGAAGTCCTTTAAGATGTCCGCCTCGATACAATGTACCACCGCCCGGTCTATGGCAGCGTCCCGTATCAGTCCCTCCCCCAGGAATTCCCGTACCTTTTGGACAAAATATGCATACTCGTAAAGCTTCCGGCAGGCCCCCATCAGTTCCTGATTGTGGCCGTAATTAATGTTTAACACCAGGGCCCTGCATTCGATGCAGGGTTCATCCTCTTTCCGGATAAAGGAATCTGACAGCCGCAGTTCGATCCGGTCCGGCTCCTCCTGGGTTCCGTTGTAGAAAACGATATACCTTGGGGTAGGCAGCTTCACTCATACATGTTCTCCTTTCATTATACAGCATTTAAAAATGGTTGAAAAGTTCTGTCCGGAATTGTTCGAAAAAATCAGAATCAAAAGAACAAACAAGATGGACAGACGCCTTGCGGCAAGAATCAGGGGGGATTAGAAATGCCCCCTCTGATATTTTTATCATATCATAGGGGGCTGAAAGCTGCAATTAAAAATGACATATCCATAGAGTTTATCTCTGTGAATATGTCACCCTCTTTACCTGCAATACTTCCTGCCGGGCATAACTTTACCGTACTGTTTGGGAGATTTCTGTGTGATGGTCATGGCATAGCTGCTGAGCTTTTTCTCATAGTTGATGTCCTGCAGTTCTGAATTGCCGCACGAACCGCCTCTAACGGCATACGTTGCATCGTACAAATCGTCACCCGGAGACCTTAGCCACCACAGGCACGCTCCATTATCATCACTTTCAAGTTCTCCCTGCTGTACGGCATAAGGAGTTGGCATACAGATTCGTTCCGTATCATCAGTAAAATAATCCTCAAAGGCTTCTTTATCAATTCATCTGCACCCTTATATCCGCGAATTTTTTCAAATATCGCATAGGCTTGTAAATAATGTTGATCATTCATTAGACTTTTCGCTTCTGCATACTTGTGCGGTGGTTGAATAATCTTATCATTTACTAAAAATGCGGCAATCGCAACTGCCATAGCTACCGATGCGGCAATCACTGTCTTTTTCATCTTTTGCTTTCTCAGCCTTTCTGCACGCAGCGCCGCTTCTCTCCGCAGGCGCAGTCCCATACCGGCCGTTTTTCCCGCACAGGACGTCTGTCCCCGCAATTTGGACAGAATCTTCCGCCTCTCCCTGAGCCCCGATGATCTTCATTCTGGCAGCAGTCTCGGCCTCCACCGCTTTCCTTGCGTTTTGGTTTTCTCACTGCGCCGCAATCTTCGCCGCCAATTCTTCCAGATACATCCACCGCTCCATCTTCTCCTCCAAGGCGGCTTCCGCTTTCTCCTTCTCGGACATCAGCTGATTCAGCTTAACAAAATCATGGGCGGAGGCTTCTATGTCCTTCTCCAATGCCGTGATTTTCTCTTCCAGAGCCGCGATCTCCCCTTCGATCGTCTCATAATCTTTCTGTTCCTTATAGCTGAATTTTAACTTCTGGGGCCCGCGGGTGCGCTGGCTCTTTTTCTCCGAAGAAGGAGCCGCCTTCGAACCGGTTTGCATCTTTTCCCTGTCCTCTGCCGCCGCTTCCTCCTCAGCCGTTTTTCGCGCCGCGTAGTCCGTATATCCGCCCTCGTAGCGGCCGATCCGCCCGCCTCCCTCAAAGGCGAAAATCCGGTTGGCGATCCGGTCCAGAAAATACCGGTCATGGGACACGGCGATGACGATGCCCGGAAAAGTATCCAGATAGTCCTCTAACACCGTCAGGGTGGCGATGTCCAGGTCATTGGTGGGCTCGTCCAGCAGGATCACATTTGGAGCCTCCATCAAAATCTTTAACAGATAAAGCCTGCGCCGCTCCCCGCCGGAGAGTCGGCTGATGGTAGTATACTGCATGGAGGGCGGAAACAAAAATCGCTCCAGCATCTGGCTGGCGCTGACGGAGCCGTCCTTTGTAGGCAGGTACTCCGCCACATTCCGGATATAGTCGATGACCTTTAAGCTTCCGTCCATATCCTCATTCTCCTGGGAAAAATACCCCATACGCACCGTCTGCCCCACCGTCACCTGCCCGGCATCCGGCTTCACCCATCCGGCAATAATTTTCATCAAGGTGGACTTGCCGCTGCCGTTGGGGCCTACGATGCCCACCCGGTCGTTTTTCAGGAAAATATAGGTAAAATCCCTGATTAGTTCCTTCTCCCCATAGGATTTACAGATCCCTTCCAGCTCCACCGTGGTACGCCCCAAGCGGCTGGCAATGGACTCCAGCTGTATATTGCGGTCAAATTCCGGCCCTTTCTGATCTCTTAAAGCCTCATAGCGCTGGATATGGGCCTTCTGCTTGGTAGACCTGGCCCTGGCACCCCTCTGAATCCAGGCCAGTTCCGTGCGCAGAATGGACTGGCGCTTGCGCTCGCTGGCTATCGCCATGTCCATACGCTCCGCCTTTAGCTTCACAAAGCCCTGGTAGTTGGTCTGGTAGCTGTAAAATTTCCCCTTATCCAGCTCCACAATCCGGTTTACTACGCTGTCCAAAAAATACCGGTCATGAGTAATCATCAGCAGCGCACCTTTAAAAGCCTTCAGGTAGTTCTCCAGCCAGTCCGCCATCTGGCTGTCCAGATGGTTAGTGGGCTCGTCTAAAACAAGCAGGTCCGCTTTGCTTAAAAGTACGCTGGCCAGGGCCGCCCGCTTTCTCTGGCCCCCGGACAAGGTTTCGATCTTCGCTTCGTGGTCTGTGAGCCCCAGGCGGTTTAACATCGCCTGGGCGCTTGCCTTCAGCTCATCTGGGGAGGCGTAGTGAGCCTCCTTTTCATTGTCCCCCACAACGCTTTCCAATACCGTCTCCCCGGCCCGAAACTCCGGAATCTGGGGCAGGTAGCGGATGTAAAGGTTCCTGCCCCTGGTGACGCTTCCCTGATCCGGTTCCTCCAGCCCGGCCACAATTTTCAGCAGAGTGGACTTTCCCGTTCCGTTGATGCCAATCAGCCCTACCTTCTCGCCCTCGTTCATGGAAAAAGACGTATCGTCAAACAGCAGGCGCTCTGTGTAGGATTTTGTCAAATGCTCGATGGTTACAAGATTCATGATGGTCTTCCTTTATCCGTGATATCCCAGCTGCTCCCTGGTGTAGCGGGGAACCGTTTTCTCAAATTCAGCCCTGATTTTCTCCTGAAGCTCTTTTGACTCCAGGATATCGCAGGCCGTAAGTGCCAGGGCCTTGGCCCCCTTTACCGCCTGGTTCAGGGCGTGGTCTGATTTCGCCGCCTCTAAAAAGCCGTGGGTGTGGGTATCCGCATCGCCGATCTTTAAATATGGCTGGATGGTGGGAACCTCCAGGCTCACGTTTCCGATATCTGAGGAACCGTACTTCATGGTGGGCGCGGGGTACTCCACCGTCTCTCCCATTTCCTCCAGATGGCCCTTAAAGGTTTCATCCATCATCCGGTTGGAGTAGCGCTCCGTATACATCAGGCTGTCCTGGGTCTTGGCGGTGGTTCCGAAAAGGGTGTTGACCGTCTGGATGGCCCGCTTTAAGGCGGCCTCCACCACCAGCAGATCCTTTACCTTGTCGCCCCGGATGCAAAATTCGCAGGAGGCGTACTCAGGAATCACGTTGCTGGCCGTGCCGCCCTCAATGATATAGCCGTTGACGCTGGATTTTAAGGGCAGAAGGGCCCTCTGGGCATCCATCAGATTGAAGGTCTGAATCACGGCGCTTAAAGCGTTGATCCCCTCCTCAGGCCTGGTGCCATGGGCCGGTTTTCCGAAATACTCGATCTTCACCTGCTTCACCGCCAGGCCGCCTCTCTGAACCATGTTGCGCTTGGCCGGGTGAATCATCATGGCGAAATCCACGTCCTGGAACACGCCGTGGTCGCAGAGGATCACCTTTCCGCCGCCGCCTTCCTCCGCCGGGGTGCCGATCACCAGAACGCGCCCGCAAAGCTCCTTTAACACTTCCCCGATCCCGATGGCCGCCCCCATAGACATGGTGGCAATCAGGTTGTGGCCGCAGGCGTGGCCCATGGGCAGGGCGTCATACTCCGCCAGAAGCGCCACCGTGGGGCCCCCTTCCTTTCCCTTCATTTCCCCAATAAAGGATGTTTCCATACCGGCCGCGCCCTTTTGCACCTGGTATCCGTACTTCTCCAGGATCCCGCACAGCTGGTCGCAGGCGAAAAACTCATGGAAGGCCAGCTCCGGATGGGAATGGAGCGCCAGGGCCAGCTCCTTTAATTCGCCGCTTACCTGATCGATTTTAGCTGTAATGCTTTCATAATGTTCCTTTGTCATAATCGCTTATCCTCCTCCGACTCATCTCTATATCCCCCATTATACCTCTTCTTTTCCTCTGATTCAATGCAGAATGATCGGTATTGTTTCTTTTTTCCCAATGGAATATAATGATACATGTCTACCATACAAAAAGGAGCTTTCCCAATGATTACCGATTTAACCATATCCCACCCCCGCCATACCCTTTGGCGCTTTGCCCTTCCCATGTTTGTCAGCGTTATGTTCCAGCAGTTTTATAACCTGGCGGACAGCATGATCGCAGGACGCTTCGCCGGTGAGGACGCCCTGGCGGCGGTAGGGGCTTCCTATCCCATCACCGTTATCTTCATGGCCTTTGCCGTAGGCAGCAACCTTGGGGCATCCGTAGTGGTTTCCCGGCTTTTCGGGGCCAAGGATTTCAGACGGATGAAGTCCGCCGTTTCCACCGCCTTTCTCTCCGCGGGCATTTTAAGCCTGGCCCTTACCCTTTCCGGCTGGTTTTTCTGCGAGCCTCTTATGGCCCTGATCCACACCCCGGGAAATATCTTTGCCGACGGGGCTCTTTACCTGAAAATCTATATTTATGGCCTGGTATTTCTCTTTCTGTATAATGTATGCACCGGTATTTTTACCGCCCTGGGCGACTCCAAAACGCCCCTCTATTTTCTGATGGGTTCCTCTGTGGGAAATATCATTTTGGACTATATATTCGTCGCCTGGTTTTCCATGGGGGTGGCCGGAGTAGCCTGGGCTACCTTTATCGCCCAGGGCATCTCGGCGCTTTTAGCCCTGACCGCCCTGATGAAACGGCTAAAGTCTGTGCCATCGGAGGGGCCCTCTCCCCTCTTTGTGCCCGCTCTCCTGGCTCAGATCGCGGCCATCGCCATCCCAAGCATTTTACAGCAAAGCACCCTTTCCATCGGGAATCTCTTCGTCCAGGAGGTGGTCAACCGTTTCGGCTCCGCCACCGTGGCCGGATACTCCGCCGCGGTGAAAATGAACACCTTCGCAATCAACTGCTTTATGGCCTTTGGCAGCTGTCTCTCCAGCTACACCGCCCAGAATCTGGGCGCGAAAAAGCCGGAGCGCCTGTCCCTGGGATTTCGGGAAGGCGTCCGGCTGTGTATGATCGCGGCTGTGCCCTTCTTTATGGGATATTTCTTTTTGGGGCGGCAGATTATGGGGCTCTTTCTCACCGGTGAAAGCCGGGAAGCCATCCGCTGCGGCGTGGAATTTTTAAGGATTCTGGGGCCTATGTATTTTATGATCTCCGTCAAGCTGATGACCGACGGCATCATAAGGGGCAGCGGGGCCATGGCCTACTTTGTAGCCGCCACCATCCCGGACCTGGTGCTTCGCATCCTCTTTGCCAATATCCTCACCCGGTATTTCGACAGCACCGGAATCTGGATGGCCTGGCCCTTCGGGTGGGTGGCTGCTACGGGGCTGACTATCTTATTTTACAGAAGAATCATCACCGGAAAGTTTAAAATCCCGAATCTCCAATAACCCCTGCACCAGCTCCCTGGCGCTGGTTCTGAGGATGATCTCCCCCTTTTCGGCGGTGGCTCCCGACGGGTCGCCGCCGATGCCGATGGGTCTTCCGTCCGCGGTGCGCCAATCCTCTCCCATCCAGTTTAGGGCCACGCTTCCGTAGGGCATCAGGGACTTATTTCCCACAAAGGCCGTTGGGATCCCCGCCTCGGCAGTATCCAGCTTCACCAGGGACGGGTCAATGGCCATCACCATGGAAGTCTCCATCTCGCCTCCGTGGAAATCCCACACATTTCCCGGGCTTACGGTGGCCTTCACATCCGGATGGCCGAAGGCTCCGCAAGAGAGCACAAAGGGCAGTATGCCAAAATCACAGCGCAGCTGGCGGCTTAAAATCTGGGCCGTAGGGGCATTTCCCCCGTGGCACACCAAAAAGGCCAGCTTCCGAAAGCCGTGGCGGGCCAGGCTTTCCCCAATGTCGTAAAGCATATGGTAATAGGTATCCGGCTTAAAGGAGATGGAGCCGCAGAAATTTAAGTGCTCCATACTCAGGCCCACGGGAATGGTGGGGAAAATCAGCATGGGAAAATCCGGGTCAACCTTCTCGATCTCTTCCTTCAGATACCGGGGCATAACATCCGCAATCAGGCCGTCCGTTCCCAGGGGAGCCTGATTTCCGTGCTGCTCCAAGGCTCCCAGAGGGATCAGGACAATCGTTCTCTCCCGGTCCGTCTGCTCCATCTCAAGTCTCGTCAGTTCCCGATAATATCGAATCATCTTCTTCCTCCCCTGTTAAACCGTCTTAAAAACCGGAACCATCCCGTGAAGCCGCTCATAGAGGAAATAGCCGATCAGATAATTGACCCCCAGCTTCAGGATATTAAAGGGGATGGTAGCCAGGATGATAAATGTGGTCAGATCCGTAATCGCCGGGTTCACCGCAGCCACCATCTTCACCACCTCATCTAAGGACACGCCCATGGCTCCCGCGTAGAGGGGCAGGGTAATAAAAGCGTTCACAAAGCAGGCAAATAAAGTCCGGATTCCAACGCTTACCGAAAGGGCGCAGACCGCCGCCCTGCGGTTCTCTCCCATCCTGCGGTAGATCAGCCACAGGGGAACCACAAAAAGGGCGACGCCGATCAAATTGGAAAATTCGCCTACATAGAAGGAATTGGTTCCTACTGTGATCAGCTTGATCAGAATTTTAATAATCTCCACCCAAGCCGCCGAAGCCGGCCCCATGAGAAACAGCGCCATCACCGAGGGCACGTCGCTTAAATCCACCTTATAAAAGGGCGGCATCAGGGGAACGGAAAATTCCAGCGACATGAGAACCCCGGCCAGGGCGGCCAGCATCCCGGTGTAAATCAGTTTTTGTGTGCTCCATTTTGTCTTCATTGCTCAGACCTCCTAAATGATAGATTCCGCTATGAAGCAAGTCTTCTGGAAAAATACTCCGCAACAAAAAAATCCCAGGCCCTTTCGGGGTCTGAGATCATTCGCTGCCTTCGCTCCATATAAGTAAGGTCTTGGCTCCTTGCCTACATGAATGAATTTCTTCTCTCATCCAGACTGTAACTGTCGGTTTTGGAATCTCACCAAATCAGCCGCCCATTGGCGGGTCGCGGACTATACCGCCGGTAGGGAATTGCGCCCTGCCCCGAAGAATTGATTCATATGCTAAGTGTAGAGTAGCACA
>CALWQV010000022.1 GCA_944383785.1 uncultured Enterocloster sp.
TCATCCGGAACAGACTGTCCTTGTAGGTGCGTTTGGTTTCGGAAACTTCACTCATACATGTTCTCCCTTCATTATACTGCATTTAAAAGTGGTTGAAAAGTTCTGTCCGGAATTGTTCGAAAAATCAGAATCAAAAGAACAAACAAGATGGACAGACGCCTTGCGGCAAGATTCAGGGAAGTTAAGAATACCCCCGCTGATGAAATTATCATATCATGGGCGGATCGGAGATGCAATAAAAAATTTTCAAAAATTTTTCAAAAAAATAAAACCAAACCCCTTCAAGGCGGTACTGAATAAATAGAAGGGGAAATTAGAGAACCGCTTCTGCTATGATTCATATATTTTAAGGAGGAAATTTACATTATGAAAAAGCACACTTTATCCCTTTTACTAGCTGCCTCTATGTTAAGCTTATCAGCCTGCGGCGGCATGCTGGAATCAAGATCGGCATTAAACGAAACAACCATTTCAGACGAAACGATTGTAGATGAAACCGTTTTCGAAGAACAGGAGGAAGAAGTGGAAATGGTATGGCATACGCCGGTTATAGCATTGTCTTATGTCAATGTATATGAGGAAAACGGAGAGGTATATGAATTTGACATATCAAATGATAACCTGAATGATTTAATTGACTTCTTTGCTTTAACCGGACATCCGGTGCTGGAGGATTTCGTAGCATACGGCTATTATAACGGAGGAGAGAATTTCGACCGTTACCCTCCGCTGGAAGAAAATTTGCAGGATACGCTGGAACCATTTGGAGCAAGCAGGGTGAGATTATATTTTTCAGACGCAGTCCGGCCTAGTGTAACTGACGCGATGCAGGAGCAGTATCCGAACTCGTATGAGGATCTTGATCATTATATAGAGGCAGTAATCTATAATCCAACAGAAACGGAAATTACGTATGGAGAAGCGAAAGTCTGCAAGCTTGGGCACATAAGAAACTTCTGCTATCACCAAACACTTAACAGCGGCGGGGTATTAAAAATTGGAGAACTTGACTCTCGAGATATTTTGCGTCATGCCAGAGAGCGCATTGATGAGCGTAAAAACAGATTTGACCCATCATACGGCCGTGGTCTGGAAGTATGGGGATATGTTTGGGATGACCCCGAAAGCGATTACGTAAGACCGCTGCGCGATGGAAGGCAGATCATCGTTACCGATGGAGATTTTGCGATAACGCCATTGGAATTTTCAAAGATTAATATAAGCAATCCCGATTACTATAAAAGAAGCGACATAACATTTACAGTCAATAACGCTCTAATCGAAGAAAATAATAAGCAGCAGGGATATTATAAACCAATCGTTTTATACTAAACGATTTTAACGCAATGGAGGTGGAAAGCTTGACGGCAGATGGTCTGGTTACTATAATGAAACCGAAGATATTCAGTGAACCACACTCTTCACAGAATGATTAAAACGCAAAGAGGTATGTATATGAGTAGGGAAGAAACGACGCAGTTCGACCGGCTGGTAGAGCAGGCGCAGCAGGGAAATCAGGAGGCATTTGAGGCCATTTACCGTCAGACTTACCGTCTGGTCTATTTTCATGCGAAAGCAGTGACGAAAAGTGAGGAGGAGGCGCTGGATTTGGTTCAAGATACATTTCTGGCAGCCTACCGGGGGCTGAAACGCCTTCAGGATGTCAGGAATTTCCGGAAATGGATTACCCGGATCGTGTTTAACCTGGGCTGTAAGAAGCTGCGGGGAAACCACGAGGTTTTGCTGGGGGAAGAAGAGCAGGATGAGATATTTGAAGCGCTGCCGGAGCGGGATGAGGCCCGTCTGCCGGAGGAATCCTTAGACCGCAAGGAGACGGTAAAGATCATACGTGATGTGATCGAAGGGCTTCCTGTCCTGCAGAAATCGGCGGTGGTAGCTTACTATATGGACGAGATGGGGATTGGGGAAATCGCCCGTCTGGCCCAGTGCAGCGAAGGAACCATCAAAAGCCGTCTGAACTATGCCAGAAAGGCCATGAAGGAGAGCATTCTGAGGAAAGAGCGGGAAATGGGATGCCGCCTGCATGTGGTTACAGGCCCGGTGGTGGTGCTGGCCCTGCGTCAGATGTTTACGGGAATGGCGGTATCGCCTCAGAAGATGGCGCTGGTATGGGGGATGATCCAGCCTCAGCTGGGAGCGGTCCAGGCGGCTTCCGCAGGAGCGGGAAGCGCAGGAGCGGCAGCAGAGAGCTATGGCGCAGCGGAGGCGGCAGGAACGGCGCAGGCCGGTGGCGCCGGAGCGGCACAGGCAGGAAGCGCCGGTGGTACTGGAGCGGCGGCTTCGGCAGCGGCGGAGAGCTATGGAGCGGCGGCCTCGGCAGCGGGCGGCTTTGGAGCGAAGACTGCGGCGGCGGCAGCCTCTGCGGCGGTTAAAGGCGGAATCGCGGCGGCCCATGTGAAGGTGGCGGCGGCAGCGGTGTCAACGGTATTGGCGGTTACTGTGGCCGGAGCGGCAGGCGGCGGCTATATTGCTTACCGCCAGCATCAGGAGGCTGTGGCGCAGGCGGAGAGCCAGACGGAAATCCCGGCGTCAGAGCCTGGAATCGATGGCGGCGAAGCGGAGACGGCAGCGGCTGAGACGACAGCGGCTGAGACGGAAGCGGAGACGGCGAAAGCCGGCTGGGTGGCCTTTGAGGAAGGCTGGAAATACCGGGCGGAGGACGGCAGCTACATCAAGTCCCAGTGGAAGGAGGACGGGGGAGAATGGTATTATCTGACCGGGGATGAGTGGCTTCAGATGGAAGATTTCCGTCTGGGGTATCAGATTTTTACGCTGTCAGATACCGGGAGCCTGGCTCAGGTAGCCTATGAGGGGCCGGTTTTGAATCATGGAGAGGGCAGAGTCGACCGGGCTTCTTTTTACACGGAGGACGCTGTTTATTATTCCGCCTACGAAGAAGGGATCCATGTCTCGGATTTGGATGGGGGCAATGACAAGAAGCTGTGCGATATCGACGCGGAGTATCTTCTGGTAGATGGGGACTGGATTTATTTTAGTACATACCGTGTTTTGTACCGGATGAAAACTGACGGCACCCAGTTGGAGCAGATCAACAATGACCAGTGGATTTTTGTAAATTCCATGGCGGTAGAAGATGGGATTCTCTACATCAATACGACCAATACACCGCCTGGCGATGGGGATTTGCCTATGGGGGAGATTTATGAGGTGCATTGGGACACCCAAACCTACAAGCAATTGCCGGTACAGCTGACGGCGCTTCAAAAGTACGACCAGATGCAGGCAGAAGACGGATGGCTGTATTTTCTGGTGAACGGCCTGGTGTCAACCGATGATCCATTCCAAAACATGCTGGTACGCATGTCGGCGGAGGATTCGACGATTGAATGGATTTCCGAGGAAGGCATCGATGCATTCTTTGTCTGCGGGAATACAGCCTTTTGCACAAAGGACGGGCAGATGATCCGATACCCCATCGCCCAGCAGGCGGAGGAGGGCCGCCAGACTGCGGAACAGTTTGAACAGAACCCGGAGCAGGTGTACCAGGAGTATCTGACGAATGTATTGATTCCCCAATATGGCCAGGCAACGGAGTTTTCCAAGCAGTATTATTATTATAGGACGCGGGCACCTTATGATAATGAGCGTTACGTAGTTCAGCCCAATCCGGAATCAGCCGGGGCGGTGCAGCAGGGAATCCTGCGAAGCTATGTAGACGACCTGGACGGGGACGGAGAAAAGGAGATGGCGGTGCTGCGCGTGGGCTCTCGGGAGAGGGAAAGAACGCCGCTCGAGTCGCAGGCACCATATACCGCGTTGATGTTGGATGTGTACGAAATACAGCACGGCCGGATGTTTTATGGAGGGACAAGCGAGCTGTCGGCAATCGGCCCTTCCCAAAGCGATACGTCGCAAACGATCGTTTATATAAAGCATTACGATGGGAAATGCGCTCTGTTATGCTGCCATACTTTGGATAGTTACAGCACTTTTGTGGAAGGTACGGAGTTGTATGAAATGACCTTTGTCTCGTTTGATACGGGAGAACAAGGTATTTCCCTGTATAGCCAGACAGAAAGCGAATATGGCACAGCTTTTGAGATGAATCAGTTGGATGAAATAAGCAAAAATTACGGCTTTACCGATAACTGGTGGACATGGGATGAGGAAGATGGAACATCGGTTCTCCAGGTATCCAGCCAGGAGCCGGACTGTGAGGTGATTTTCCGGGAAGCCGCCGGAATGGGAGCCAGACAGGGAGGATATAATACGATTTCCGGATATTCCGCGGTTCAGGAGATGGAGGAGCTTGGAAACTTCGAGGATCATCCGGTATATTGGAGCATGGACGTCAACCCGGTGCAGGAAGCGCCTGGAGCGACGGGTTGACCGGTAAGATGGTCAACGGAGAAGGACAATCATGAAAAAATTATTTTTCGGCCTTTCCCTGCTGCTCTTAGCGGGGATCCTGGTATGGGGATGGATATGGTTCCTCCCGGAAAAGAAAAAAGAAACAGCAAGCCCGCCGCGGGAAGAAACAGAGGCATTGTCAGAAGCCGCCGCGAAAACAGAGGCGGAGACAACCGCCTCCCCATCGCGGCCGCCGCTAATCCGGGTTGATCAGATTCAAACCCGGCGTATTTCGCCGGATTGCATCCGGATTAGCTGGAGCTGCAAAGAGGACGCCCAGGCGGACGAGTATATTGTTAAGAAGCGTCTTATGGAAAATGGCCGCCCGAAGGGCCGGTGGACGGAGCTTGCCGCAGTTAAGGGCGGCGCCGGGGAGTACGCGATCGAGGATCTTCTGACGTCCGCCGCTCCCGTCCAGTACGAATACCGGGTGGATGTCCGGGCAGCGGATGGGGAAGTTTGGGAAGGGGCGGAAGGGAGCGCGGTTTTGGGCTCCAATGTGATGATCTGCATCGACCCGGGACATTACGCGGGGAAAAATGCCTCCCCCGACGGCAATTCCTTCCCATACGCGGAGGGTGATTTTACACTGGAGGTCGCCCTGCGTCTGAAAGAATTGTTAAAGGAAAAATACGGAATTGATTCCAGCCTGACCCGGGAATCCGGCTCTATTATCCTGGACGGCTATCAGGATCAGGAGCTGGACCAGGGCCACATATCCCTGAGAGGCCGGTACGCGGCCCGGGAGCAGAGCAGCCTGTTTGTGTCCATCCACACCAACGCCAATCGTGACAACGCCAACGGCTGCCCCACATGGGAACAGCCCATCGCGGCAAATAAAAGCCTGGTATTCGCCAACATACCGGCCCAGACCTCAAAGACAGCTTTAAAGGCTGCCAACGCAATCGGAATCCAGCTGTCCCGGACCAATTATGAGCTGGGGCTGTCTGCGCAAAAGGAGTTTCGCGCCGTATCCGACGCCGGCGAGCTGCGGGAATGGACGGAGGAGTACAATGACAGCTTAAACCAGATGGGAACCGTAGTATACCGGACGGACGAAGGCCAGGACTATTACGGGGTGCTTCGGGGCGCGGCTTCGGCGGGCATCCCTGGAATCATCATTGAACACGGGCTTCACACGATACCGGAGGTCCGGGAAGCGGCGCAAAACGGGCTTTCGGAGTGCTGGGCCAGGGCGGATGCCTGGGGAATCGCCTGCGGATTTGGATTTACAGAACCGATTAAAGCCGAGTAGGAGGAGTATGGAAATGTCAGATAAAAAGAGAAAGGCCAATTGCGCCGGCAGCGCATTGGCTGTGTGCATCGTGATCATGGCGGTGCTGATCGTGGGCTTCGGAGTGGGGCTGGGAGTGAAAACCGGCCTGGATACGAGAAAATGGCGGGAGCTGGGCAGCGCCGTAGATGATTGCGGGATTCCCAAGTTTTCCAATCAGAAGGAGAATCTGGAGGAAGAATGGTCGGATACCGGCCTATTGGACTTTTCCCAGAGAAAAGACCTGTTGGAACGTCTGGAAGCCGTAAAAGATTCCGCCGGGAAAGCGAAGCTCTGGATTTTGGAGGAAACCGTCCGGGTTCAAGCCGCTCTGGAGGAGATGGGCGCTTATCAGCTGTCCGACGGCTATGCGGATTATGAAAGCTATTTAAACAGCTGTATGGAAGCCTTGGAAGCCCGGAATTACGACGAGGCAAGGGAGCTGACAGGGGAGCTTGACCGCCGCCTGGAGGACTTGATTCGGCGGAACGAAGAATACATTGCGCAAAAGGTCAACGCCTACAATTCCCTTGACCTCTCTATGGCGGACGCCGCAGATAAAACGAGCCTTCAGACGGATCTTCAGACGGTAACACAGCTGGCGGATGAGGGAAAATACAGCGAGCTCCCCGCCCTTTTTGAGGAAATGGATGAACTTGCCGAGCGGTATGTGGAACCGGAACATAAGCTGAATATCAGCGTGCAGCAGGTGGACGCCTCATCATTTCCCAAGATCCGCCTTTACGTGCGCGTAGAGGACGCCCAGTCCGGAGATGTGCCCAACCTGGAGGATATCTTGTTTTTTATCCGCAAGCAGGACGCCAACGCCAACTATGTGCGGCAGCAGGTTTCCAGGGTATCCCAATTAAATCAGTCGGAAGCCTTAAGCGTGGATATGGTTGCCGATGTAAGCGGCAGCATGAACGGGGCGCCTCTCCAGGAGGCAAAGGAAATTATGTCCAACTTCATTTCCAGCGTGCAGTTTTCCGCCGGCGATATGGTGGAGCTGATTACCTTCAGCACCGGCGTTTATCTGGAAGAGGAGTTTACAAATTCCGCCTCCGCCCTGATCAATAAGATTAACGGGCTCAGTACCGGAAATAGTACCAGCCTGTACGACGCCCTCTACACTGGGGTCACCAGGGCTGCGGCCCAGAGCGGGGCCAAATGCGTAATCGGCTTTACGGACGGCATGGACAATTACAGCTCCTGCAGCGTCCAGGATGTGATCGATATTGCCAAGCGCTACCATGTGCCGATCTTTATTATCGGAATCGGCATGGGAAATAATTCGGAGCTCACATCCCTTGCCTCTGAAACCGGCGGCGAGTATTACGAAATTTCCGAAATCACCTCCATGGCGGAGATCTACCAGGAGATTTATCGGAAGGAGAAGGAGCTGTACCTGGTAGAGTTTGAGGATACCAGCGGAGATATAGCTTCAAACGCTAACATCGTGGTGGGATATCACTCCCCAACTTACGGCGGCGAATGCAGCTACAGCTATACCCCCAGCGTTCTCCTGAGCGTGGAGGGGACCGCTCTCTACCAGGAGGGGCCGGAAGCAGTGGTGGAAGGGTATATGCGGGCCTTTGACGACGCCATGACCAACGCGGACTTTTCCGCTATCTCAGGGTATCTGAAGCCAGGGAGCAATATTTACCAGACGCAGCAGCAGTATGTGCTGAAACATATTTCGGAGATGCTGGATTCCTACGAGATCGTATCCGTGGATTATGACACCAGCGACTCCTGCGTTGTGACGACCCGGGAAAACTACTATGTGCAAAAACCGGAAGTACCGCTGGAGCTGGTAACCCAGCAGTGCAAATACCGGGTAGTCCGCGAAAACGGCATCTGGAAAATGACCGATTTCGCGGACGACGTCCAGGTGCTTTCGCGGTTAAAGCAGTAAGCTGCCTGCCCGCTCCTCCAACATCCGGCACAGCTTGGGAATCTGGGACTCAAACTCAACCCCATACCATCTGGCGGATTTGGAGGCGGCGGTGGCCTCGATGCAGATCACCACAAAGTCCGCGGCCAGGGCCAGGGCGTCCCCCAGATCCATGCCCCGCATCAGTCCGCCCATCACGGTGGAGGAGTAGAGATCCCCGGTGCCGTGAAAGCTCTGGGGGCAGCGGCGGGTAAAGTAGGAAAATTCCTTGCCGCTTTGGTCTAAGTAGGCCACACCCAGCCGCCCTGGCTCATAGCTGACGCCGGTGAGGGCAGCGGTTTTGCAGCCTAAGGCCAGCAGTTTTTCCAGAAGCTCGCGGATATAGTCCGGGCCGTACTGGGTGCGGTAGGGCATGCCGGTGAGAAGAGAGGCTTCCGTGATATTGGGCAGGATAATGTCGGCCTTTGCGCAGACCTTGGCCATCTGAGCGGGGAAGAAATCGTCAAAGGCGGCGTAGAGCTTTCCGTTGTCCGCCATGGCCGGATCCACCAGGATCAGGTTCTCCCCGGTGCCGAAGCGGTCGAAGAAGCGGCAGATCTGCTGGCACTGTTCCCCTGAGGCCAGGTATCCGGTGTAGATGCCGTCGAAGGTGATCCCCTCCTTCTCCCAGACGTCGGAGATGGGCTCGATCTGATCCGACAGATCCTTTACCGTAAAATTTTTAAACATCGTATGGTTGGATAATACGGCGGTGGGCAGGATGCCGCACTCTACGCCCATAGCGGAGAGAACCGGCAGGGCTACGGTGATGGAGCAGCGGCCTACGCAGGAAATGTCCTGAAGGGTGATGATTCGTTTCATAAGTATTGTCCTCCTGAATGGTTGCGGTTGATTGAATTGACATGAGTATAACCAAAAATGGACTGATTTAAAATAGCCAGAATTGCAAAAAATAACCAGTCCAGTTTGGAAAAAGTATAGACAAAAGCGCAAAACCGCGAGTTTATTAAAAATATTTCTGTAAAACATTGACAGAGGGGGATTTTAAGTGATAAGATAAATCCCACAAGAGATGGCAGCAGGAAAAGGAGGGGAGGAGCTGCGGGAGCCATTTTATTTGGAAAATACCGTCTGGAGCGGGTGATCGGAACCGGGCGGAGCGGGACAGTCTGGCTGGCGGTCCACCTGGGTCTTGAGGAATATCGGGCGATCAAGTGCATTTCCAGGAGGATAGCGGATTATGAGACAGTCCGGCGGGAGGCGCTGATTTTAAAGAAGCTGCGTCATCCGGCCATACCCATTGTCTATGATCTGGAGGAAGACCAGGAGTATCTATATCTAGTCGAAGAATATCTGCAAGGAAGTTCTTTATACACGCTGATTCGAAATCAGGGTGTCATTCAGGAGGCGGAAGCGGTTCGTTACGGAATTCAGCTCTGCCAACTGGTACAATTCCTGCATTCTGCGGGAGAAACCCCTATATTACATTTGGATCTGCATCCGAATAATTTAATCATTTGCAAAGGCATCGTCAAAATCATCGATTTTGGACAGGCAGTCTATGAGGGCTGTGAGGAAGGAGGCGAACGGCGCGCCGTTTTCGGCTTTGCCTCCCCGGAACAATACCTCTCTCATCAGAGCCTTGACACCAGGGCGGATCTTTACGCCATTGGAGCGGTTCTTTCGTTTATGGTTCGCGGCATTCCCAATGTTAGTCCCCAGCTGGGGCAGATTATCGGCCGCTGTATGGAGCCGGACCGGGAAAAACGGTTTCGGACAGCAGATCAGGTGGAGCGCAGGCTGAAGGCCCTGCCATGTATGGCGGATGCCGCCCCGTCCCCGCCGGCCAAGCCATCTCTTGTGATAGCCGTTGTGGGGAGCCGTCCCGGCGTAGGGGCGACCCACTTGTCTCTCGGGCTATGCGCCGATCTGTCCGCCAGGGGAGCGGACGCCCTGTATGTGGAGAAAAATCAATCCGGCCATATGCGCTGCCTGGCGGAGTATGCAGGCAGCCGGCCCGATCGCCGGGGGATTTTTCGCATTGGAACCTGCCGGATCAAACCCTGGTATGGGGAGTCTGCGGCTCTTGAACCGGCCCGGCCCGATATTGTGATCTGCGATTACGGCAGCCAGTGGGAGCTGCTGCGGGGAGCCCAGTACCAGGCGCTGCTTATGATTGCCGGCGCAAGTCCCTGGGAAGCCTGGGATCTGGAGCGAATGCTGGAGCGGCTGCTGCCCGCTGCCCGGGAGCGGGAGAAGAACGCCTTCCTGGTATTCCGCGCCCAAAAGAAAGGGGAGGCTTTAAGCCTCCGGATCGCCGGGAAAGGGAGGAAGCTTCGAAGCTTCTGCCAGCCATTTTTCAGGGATCCCCTGGAGCCTGCCGGCGAGGCAAAGGAATTTTATGAGGAGCTCTGGAGGGCATTGTCCCCTCTGGCGCAAAGGGAATACTCTAAAAAAGGCCGAAACGGAAAGAGGAGGAGCGGATGGCCCTTGGATTTGGCAAAAAAAGGTTTCCGACGGGCAGCACAGGCCCTGACCGGAAGGGATGCCGGGTAATCGGCGTTATGGGAATGGGCCGGGGGACAGGAGCGACCCATTTTACCCTTTGGGCTGCCAACTATCTGTCGGCAGTCCGGCAGAGAAGAACAGCGGTTCTGGAATGGAACAGCCATGGAGATTTTCAGCGGCTGGAACGGATTTGCGCAGGAGGTCAAAGGAGGGAAGCTCCCTTTTTTCGGGTGCTGGACGCCGCTTATTACAAGAGAGGCTGCGCCGCAACACTGGCTTCCTGCATGGAGGGATCTTACGATGAGATCCTGATCGATTTCGGACAGCGGACAAAAGCCGCTCAAACAGAGTGGCTCCGCTGCCAGGTGCGGATTGTGACCGCGGCGTTCAGCGAGTGGCAGCTGGAAGACGCGTCCGGGCTGATGGAACTGGGAGAAGAGCTGGGAAGAGGCTGGATCTGCCTCGCGGCCTTTGGCAGCGAAGGAGCCAGAAGAGAAGCGGAGAGAAAGCTCAAGATTCCGGTGATCCGGATGCCGTTTTCAGCGGATGCGTTCCGGGTTGACCGAAACGCCATGGCATGGTTCGAGCAGATCCTCTGACAGGCCGGTGCGCCGCGGGCCTGAAGGGGGAGTACGGGTGGACGGGAATCATTATGCCTGGAAAATGCGGTTATATGTCACGATTGCCTCCTTGCCTTGTGGCAGAAGATTCCCGTAAAGCACCAGGGAGGAGTCTCTTGAAGATGAGAGGAAGCAGAAGTTATGCGGAAAATAAGGAACTGCAGAAAGCGTATCTGGATGGGCTGCGGCGCTATCGCGACCGGGGAATCGTCATCCTGATTGACGGAAAGGAATGCTCGGAAGAAGATTGGAGCCGTATTTTTGAGCTGGGAGAGGACGGAGGCTTTTATATGGGGGATTATGTGGGAGCGGAGCAGGGATGCTTAAGAGAGATACGCTTTGACAAAGTTTACCTGGAGAAACCGTCGGAGAAAAAACGGTGGCGCAGATAAGCAGAGTGTGAAAAGAAGGTGAAGCAGCGGCAGAAGGGGAGAATCGGAGCCATCTCAGCCTGAAGGAGAAGGACGCCCCTGATGCCGCCGCTTTATTAAGGGAGAAAAAGTGAAGCCGTATCTTCCGCCAGCCCCCGGAACGTGGTATACTATACTACTACACAGGTACGTACCATCGGAGGATAAGGATATGAGCAGATCAAAGAGAGGGCTGGGCTGCGCCGTCGGAGTATTTTTCTTCCTGATACTTCTGGCAGCTGGGATTATAGTAGGACTAAAATTGTACGAACGCTACGGGCCGTCCTATGAGATGGCGGATAAGGAGGATGTTTTTCAGATCAGCGGCGGACAGGCGGCGATCCTTTTGAATGGGGAGCTTCAGGAGAGCAAGGGGATCTTCGCCGAAGGCCAGGTATATCTTCCCGTATCCTGGGTGAACCAGGCGGTCAACCAGCGCTTTTACTGGGACTCCGGGGAAGGGCTTTTGGTCTATACCCTTCCGGAGGAGATTGTGTACGCGGACGCTGAGACAGAGGGAGAGTCCGGCCGCCTGCTTCAGGTACGGGATGGGGAGGCCTACCTTTCGCTGGGATTGATTGCCAATTACTCGGATATCCGGGTTCAGGCTTTTGACACCAGCGAGATCAAAAGGGTATTCATCGACACCCTGTGGGAGCCCTTAGAACAGGCCTCGGTGCGGCGGGGCGGCATGGTGCGGGTTCGGGGAGGCGTAAAGAGCCAGGTGATCTGCGAGGCGCAAAAAGGGGATACGGTGACGGTTTTAGAGCGGATGGACCGGTGGTCGAAGGTGCGCACCGCCGACGGTTATGTGGGATACATTGAGAACCGGCGGCTAAAGGAGGCGGAGCCGCTGACGCCCCAAAGCAGCTTCACGGAGCCGGTATACACGAATATCTCCATGGAAGAGCCCATTGTCCTGGCCTTCCACCAGGTTTTCGTCCAGGATGCCAACCAAAATATGGAAACTCTGATGGAAGCGGCGGCCGGAAAGGTAAACGTGATCGTTCCCACCTGGTTTGTGGTTCTGGATTCGGAGGGGAACTACAGCTCCATCGCCAGCAAAGATTATGTGGAAAAGGCCCACGAGATGGGGATGCAGGTCTGGGCCATGCTGAACAATGTGAGTACGGAGGAGAGCACGGCGGTGGATATTGAGAAGCTGATGTCGTCCACATCCACCCGGGAAAAGATGATCGAAAGCCTGATGGAGGACGCGAAAGAGTACGGCTTTGACGGCATCAACCTGGATTTTGAAAGCCTGCGCGCCCAGTCCGGCCCCCACTATGTGCAGTTTATCCGGGAGCTTTCCGTAGCCTGCCGGAAAGCTGGGCTGGTGCTGTCCATTGACAACTATGTGCCCTCGGCGTATACGGAATTTTATAACCGCAGGGAGCAGGGGACTGTGGCGGATTATGTGATTATCATGGGCTACGATGAGCATTACGCCGGCGGGGAGCCGGGGCCGGTGGCCTCGATTTCCTTTGTGGAAAACGGAATCCGCGATACCATAGAACAGGTTCCCAAGGAAAAGGTAATCAACGCCATCCCCTTCTATACCCGGCTGTGGACCAGCGATGGGGACAGCCATACCTCCCAGGTGTTTGACATGGAGGAGCAGGAGCTTTGGCTTCAGGAACATAGTCTTACGCCCCAGTGGCAGGAAGAGCTGGGCCTTTACTATGCCCAGCGCCAGGGCGACGAGGGCTTGGAACAGCTTTGGATGGAGGAGGAGCGTTCCCTCGAGGAAAAGCTGGGCTTGGTAAAGGAGTATGAGCTGGCCGGCGCGGCTTTCTGGAAGCTGGGATTTGAGAAGGATGAGGTCTGGGATCAGATCGGAGAAATTTTTTAATTAATTTTAAAACCTTTTTTAAACCTCCTGTATCTACATAGGTGAAGGGCAGGAAAACTGCAAGAGACGAGATGTAGATTTGAAGGAGGAAATGAAATGAAGAAGAGATTTAAGATCGGTTTGATGGCTGCGGTTTTGGCGGGAAGCGCCAGCATGAACGCGTTCGGCGGTGCCTGGGTAGGCCAAGGGAGCCAGTGGAGGTACCAGCTGGAGAACGGCCAGTACGCGGCCCGGCAGTGGGTGGCGGACGGCGGGTATTACTACTACACCGACGAGGCGGGGAATATGAAGACCGGCTGGTATCAGGACCCGGCGGACGGCCAGTGGTACTATCTGCAGCCAAATGCCGGCGCTCCCCAGGGCTCCATGAAAACCGGCTGGCTCCTGGAGAACGGCCGCTGGTACTTCCTGGATACCCGTGCGGGAGGCCCTATGGGCAGCATGAAGGTGGGCTGGCAGTGGATCGATGGAAAGTGCTACTACCTGGATCCGGCCCAGGGCGGGGCTCTGGCGGTAAACACCACCACCTCGGACGGATACCGAGTCAATGAAAATGGAGCCTGGGTCAATGAAGCCGGGCAGGAGTATGTGGAAGCCGGCAGAGGAATCCCCTCCGCCGTTCAGGCAGGTCCGGGAGGCGGGAGCGCGGCCTCCGGCACGGCATCCAATCCGGGAGGCGGGCTGAGCGGAGGCGGTTCAGGCGGTGGCTCCGGAAGCGGTGGTTCAGGCGGCGGCAGTTCTTCTTCTGGCTCTTCCTCCGGCAGAAGCGACAGCCGGTGGGAAGGGTATTCCGACAGTTCCGTATCCCATTCGGCTAATGATTTTACCACCGGCAACTGGGGGCAGATGTCCTCCGACGAGCGTTTGGATGTGAACGACGCCATCGAAGCTTTCAAAGATGAATATATTACCGAGGGTATGAGCGACTTTGAGAAGGAGCTTCTGATCATTCAGTGGCTGGTGGAGAACTGTACCTATGAAGCCGCTGAGGGCTGGAGCAATGCCACTGCCTATAGCTGCATCGTAAGCGGCGAGGCTCAGTGCGCCGGGTACGCGGATGCCTTTTTGCAGACCGCCAAAGCCTGCGGCCTGGAGGCCCGCTATATTCATAATTCTGATCATGCCTGGAACCTGGTGAAGCTGGACGGGGATTGGTACCATGTGGACGTGACCTGGGAAGATCCCATTGGGGACAATGACTACGGCATGGGTAACCTGCGCAACCTTTACATCAACCTGACGGACAGCGAAATCCGCGAGGTCAGATCCCATACGACCTGGTCGCCGGATTCCACCAAGGCCAAGGGAACTAAGTACAATGCCTTTGTGGTGCGGGAGTACATGGAAAACGGAACCCTAAACATGGATGCCGCCCAGGAGGCAGAGGAAGAATACAACCGGATCTTTGAGGATATGAGGGATCCGGAGCACAACAACATATTCGACTACAGCAGTGTGAAGAAGACCAGCGCGGAAATCATTGACTACCTTGGCGCCGTCATTGAAAAGGGAGCTTTGAGCTATCAGTTCGCGGTTCGCTTCCCCGGATATAATCCTAACAATATCGATGATTCCCTGGAGGTTTACGACATTTCCGATGAGATTGAGGAGGCAGTAAACAGCGAAATAAATGACAAATACGCCGATGTGCTTCAGAAAGAATTCCGCTGCTATCTGTTCAGCTCCGAGGATGGATATCGGAAGTCTTACTCCATCGTCAGAGGGGCACTGTCTTATCAGGAAGGCCAGGGAGCCTCTGTTCCCTACACCATCCACTTTGTGGACAACGAGACAGAGGAAGAGGTAGGCGCCCAGACCGGAGAGGGAGAACCTTGGAGGGAGATTGATTTTGAGTTTCCGGAGTATTACAGCTGGATTAGCAACCGCTCCTATATGGTAAATGTGGGATCGGCCCGGAACGATTCCGGCAGAGCTTTTACCATCACCTCTTTAAATCCCGTGGACATGACGGTGCAGGTTCGCTTAAAGCAGATCCCCTGCCAGATTACCTATGTGAACGATGATACGGAGGAGGTAGTGGGAACCTGGGAAGGCATGGCAAACCGCGGCGACCGCAATGAATTTGAGTTTCCGGAGGGAAAATGGGTGGTCCGTGAACTGGAAGTGATCTCGGGCGAGGGCAAGATGCGGGGCGGCGATTTTGAGGTTGAGGGCCGGGAGCCGGTTGAGATGGTTGTCCGGATCCATTAGTTTAAGAATTAAGCTCATCCGATTAAAATCATCTGCACACCGGGCCGTAATTGTGGTACAATGGCAATATGCAAAATCAGCCGCCAGGCGGCTTAAAGATACAGCATGGAACCGAGGTATGTAAGATGAGATGGAATGGGAAATATATGAGAAGGATTATAGGGGCAGCAGCAGCTGCCTCTGTTATTGGTCTGGCAGCGGTTCTGTCCTCCGGCTGCGGGGTGCAAACCTCTGTCCGGGAGACAGAGAGCGCCCCTATGCCCCAGACGGCTCCGGAAAGCTCCCCTCAGGAGACGACACAAGAGCAGACCGAAGAGCAGACACAGGGGGAAACCATTGCCCCGCTGCCGAGCACAGAGGCGCAGGAAGAGGAAAAGGGCGAGGGCAAGCGCATGATTCTGATGACGGACATTCATTATCTGTCGCAGTCCCTGACCGATGGCGGGGAGTCTTTTACCAGGATGGTGGAGCACGGGGACGGAAAGCTGGTTCACTATGTGGAGGAGATTACGGACGCGGCCCTGGACGAGGTGGTCAACCAGAAACCGGATGTGCTGATTCTGGCCGGGGATCTGACGCTGGAGGGGGAGAAGGAGAGCCATGAGGATCTGGCAAAAAAGCTGGAACAGGTGGAGGAGGCCGGGATCCCGGTGGTGGTGATCCCGGGGAACCATGATATTAATAATACCAGGGCCGCCGGCTACCGGGAGGACGAGATCTACCCGGCCGGAAGTATTACGGCGGAGGAGTTTGAAGAGATCTACGGTTCGTTCGGGTACGAGGAATCCTACAGCCGCGATTCATTTTCCCTAAGCTACACCTATGATCTGGACGACCAGTTCCGGCTGCTGATGCTGGACACCTGTCAGTATGACCCGGTGAACCTGGTAGGAGGCATGATCGACACGGAAACCTACGACTGGATCGAGCAGCAGCTGGATGAGGCCTTTGACGAGGGGAAAACCCTGCTTCCGGTGGCTCACCACAATCTGCTGGATCAGAGCGAGATCTATGTGGGGGACTGCACCATCGAGCACAGCGGACAGCTGATCGACCTGCTGGAGAATCACGATGTGCGCCTGTTTTTAAGCGGCCATCTTCACGTCCAGCACTGGCTGCAGCATGATGATATCGGTATTTATGAGGCGGTGACCAGTTCCCTAGCTACTCCGCCTTGTCAGTATGGAGTTCTGGATTTGGAGAAGAACGGGGATTTCCGATACTGGACCCAGAGCGTTGATATGGAGAGCTGGGCAGCTAAGAATCAGCTGGAGGATGAAAATCTCCTTTCTTTTGATACATACAGCCCGCCGACCTTGAAGCGGATCTTCTATAATCAGGCATACGACGCCATGAAGGATTCAAGGGAGGAAGAATCCAGTTCGACCTTTGTGAAATTGACGCAGGAGCAGAAAGACGCCATGTCCCAGGTTTACGCGGACCTAAACGCCGCCTGCTATGGAGGCCGGGCCGTAGAGATTGTGGAGCAGGCCAAAGAATCTCAGGGCTTTGCTATGTGGGAGGAATTTGGCTATCCGCCCCTTCTGTATCAGTATCTGGAATATATTGTGAAGGATGCGGTAAAAAACTATAATACTCTGGAATCGGATTAGAATGATGCAGGCCCCGGCGCATATAATGAAGGGAGACAAAAAAGCCCGGAGGCCGTGGGGTGAGAAATCCTGTGTGGCAGACCTTGATGGGGATCTGTTTGCTGATGATGACGGCCCTTCTTTCCTGGCGGGCAGGCAGGTTGGAGCCGGCTAGGGAGGCGGCTGTCGGGACGTTGGGAGAGAAGGACTTTTTGGTTGCCATTGACCCGGGACACGGAGGGCGGGACCCAGGGAAGGTAGGAGCGGAGGGGCAGCTGGAAAAGGAGATTAACTTAAAGATAGCCCTGAAGCTGAAAGAATATCTGGAAGCCTCCGATGTGGATGTGCTTTTGACGCGGACAAAGGATGAAGGGCTTTACGACGAGGGGGACAGCAGCAAAAAGATGGCGGACATGGAGGCGCGCTGCCGTATGATCAATGAGGCCCGCCCGGATGCGGTGATCAGCATCCATCAGAACAGCTACCAGGATGAAGCCGTAAACGGAGGCCAGGTCTTCTACTGCGGAACATCCCGGGAAGGAAAAGAGCTGGCGGAAATCCTCCAGAAGCGCTTTGACTACGTTTTAGGAGAAGAAAACCGCAGAAGCCAGAAGGCCAATGACAGCTACTACCTTTTGCTCCATGTAAACGCCCCGGCCGTTATCGTGGAGTGCGGATTTTTAAGCAACCCCCAGGAGGCGCGAAAGCTGGAATCGGAAGCTTATCAGGATCGTCTGGCCTGGACTCTTCATATGGGGATTATGGAATTCTTAAACAAGAAAAAAGCGGAAACCCTGTAAAATCAAGGAGGAACGCACACTGTCTACCTGGTGTCTAACGCCTGTATACAGCTTTTCGGTGGTTCTATCCGTCCCAATATTAAACAAAGCCATTTAATATAATTATATAAATATGAAGATAGATCTGTCAAGAATTGCCATCGGCAACGTCAGCTTGCTCTTGACTGACCGGCCTAGTGGCTGATTGCACCCCCATTATAGAAAGGGCCTGGAATGGAGCGCTTTATCCCATTCCGGGCTTGATCACCTTTTATCTATAATGGTTGAGATTCTATGTTGTTAGTTGAAAAAGTTCATGCTATAATGCAAATACGGAAAGTCAGAACACATTAAAGGCGGCCTACCCTTCCACTTCGGAGGGGCAACCCTCCACCCCCTTATACAAAAGAGGAAAGGAGGGAATGCCAATGGTTACATATGCTGATTTGATTCAGTTTTGTTTACTCATTGTCGCCCTCGTAGGATTGTGTTATACAATCTTCGGGGGAAGAAAATAGCCGCCACTACTCGCAATAGTGACGGCAGCCCGTTAGGGTTGTAAGTTTAGTATTTGGGGTAGGCCGTGTGTCTCTGGCTTTCCCCTTTTCTATTTATAGTATAGCATATTGCAAAAATGCTTTCAAGAGCAAATTAAAATTCAGAAACGGCAGCTACAAGAATCCGAAAGTACTGCGATCATATCAACATCAATGCCAAGAGTATGCATAAGGTACGGAAATCTTATATTTCCTCTTTGTTGGATGGTGGCCTGAATATCAACGAGGTGCGCAAACAGGTAGGGCATGAGGACGAGCGAACAACCCTTCATGATTACTGTTTCAACCGTAAGGATATGGAAACCAATGAAGCCGATATGGAAAAAGCCCTTGCCGGGTAAACACACGTTTGCTCTACCCTACTCTACCCCGGCAAGGACTCATAAGAGTAAGCGAAAAAAAGCCGGAAAACCTAGTAAAATAAGGCTTCCGGCCACAAAATAAAAAGAGCGCGAGACGGGATTCGAACCCGCGGCCCCCACCTTGGCAAGGTGGTGCTCCACCCCTGAGCCACTCGCGCATACGCCAGAATTTCACTGACGAAGGATATTATAATAAAAAACCTGTCTCTTGTCAACGCCTAATTTCACTTTTTTCGCATCTTTTCTCCCTCAGTGGTAGCGGTACCCAAAAACGAATTGATCCTTCCCCTGCTTTTTCGCCTCGTAAAGAAGCCGGTCGGCTCCATGGTAAAGGTCGTCGAAACGCAAGCCCTGTTCCACGGGAATCACGCCGATGCTGCAGGTGACGGGCTGATCCTGGAGGCGTACCTCCCTCATCTGCTTTTTGAATCCCTTCAAAAGGGACTCGATTTCTTCACGGGATATAGGGGTATGGATGAAGGCGACGAATTCATCGCCGCCTAGGCGGCCTAAAATTCCTCTGTCTCCCAGCGCTTGATGCAGGGCCTCCGCTACCTTTTTCAGAACCCGGTCCCCTTCCGGGTGGCCAAAGCGGTCGTTGATCTGCTTAAAGGAGTCTACGTCCAGTATGATGAAGCAGCCGCAGAACTCGTCTTCTTCAAAGACGATGGAGGCTAAAAGGCTCTCGCCGGTCTGGAAAAACTGCCTTCTGCTTAAAAGCCCGGTCAGGCCGTCCAGCCTGGCCTCATAGTACAAATAGCCGAAATTTTTCAGCTGAAGGACGATTACGATTACCACCAGAACCGTCAGGGAGAGTATTCCGAAAAGGAACTGGATCTGGAGATGCACCACATCATAGGCCATCTGAACGGTGAGGATGACGCCGTAGCGCTGCATAACGCTGCGGATCCGGCTGGTAAAGTAAAAAGCTACGCTGATCGAGGCCGCAAGAGTCAGGGCCAGAAGGAGTCCCATAAGGCGGCGGTTATGTACATATATGTGCCGGGCGGAGTCCACCAGCCGGATTCGGTTAAGGAAGCAGCGGATGTACTCGGATCTGTAAATATTCCAGCACAGAAGGACGATTGCGTCGGCAGCCAGGACGGAGATCGGAAAATCTAGGCGCGCGGCATCGCTGAAGGTGCTGGCAAGGCTGGCTCCGGATTCCGGAAACAAGGCGCCCATAAAAATGTACACGATGGCGGAGTGGAGGGTTCGCCCCACAGAGGTTACCAGGACAATACTGATTATGGGATGAGGGCCGGATTTGGCAAGCTTATACAACAGGCCGACCGTAAAGCCGAATAAGGCCCTGGTTCCGATGCTGAGAAGAAGGCTTTCAACCGGCTTCCCGCTCATGAGCGGGGAAAAGAAAGTATCCCCTGCGGCTATATAGAAGGCAGAGGCCTTCCACATGGAAGCGGCCCCAAATATGGTTCCCACCAAAGCCGCCTCCCCAGGCCCCAGAAGGCAGCCGGCGATCAGAACCGGAATATAGACGAAGGTAATGGAAATCGGCTCAATATGAACATATCCAAGAAATGAAAACGACATAAACAGCTCCAGCGCCACCAGCATCCAGAGCAGATAGTGATCCCGCTTACACTCCAAACCGCATCCCCCTTCCCCTTCAATTAATTAAATGATACTCTGATTCACAGGAGCTGTCAATCAAAGGGCCGCAGCAAAACATGAAAAAGATACTCGAATATTAATACATATTCAAAAAAAGCCTCGCCCACTATACTGGATATATTACAATCCACGAGGTGTTTGATGATCAGTTATGAGCCATTATTTGAAACCATGAAGAGGAAGCATATCACATCCTATAAGCTCCAGAAAGCAGGCTTCAGCCGCGCCACCTACTACAGCATTCGCCAGGGCAACAGCGTATCCACCAATACCATCAATCAGCTCTGTCGGCTTCTTCAGTGCAGCGTGTCAGAAGTCATGGAGTATGTAGAGGACGATCCGGCTCCCAAAGGGTGAAGATCGGGCAGACAGCAAAAAGGCCGGAAATCTTGCTTCCAAGATCTTCGGCCGTAAAAGAGCAGGTGATGGGAATCGAACCCACGTATCTAGCTTGGAAGGCTAGTGTTCTACCATTGAACTACACCTGCAAAAAATGCCCAAAGTCGGAATCGAACCAACGACACGAGGATTTTCAGTCCTCTGCTCTACCAACTGAGCTATCTGGGCATGTGTCATCGCTGACAACGGTACTATTCTAACCAGAAAAAGTGATTTTGTCAATATGTTTTGTGATTTTTTTGCGGCAGCCCGGGCTGCCGCAGTTCTTTAAAGATCATACTCCTTCCGGCTGGAGGCATCCCCGATGCCTCGTTCCTCCCGGTATTTGGCTACGGTGCGCCGGGAGATGGAGATGCCCCGCTCGGCCAGCTTTTCCGCCAGCAGACGGTCGCTGTAGGGCTTGCGTTTGTCCTCGGACTTGATGATTTCCTCCATCGCATCCTGAATCCCCGCAGCTGTAAGCCCGGGCCCGGCGGAGCCTGCGGCCCCCACCTTGCGGGAGAAGAAATAGCTCATAGGGTAGACGCCCCAGGAACACTGGAGATATTTCTTGCTTACCGCCCGGCTGACCGTGGATTCATGGACACCCAGTTCCTCGGCCAGCTGCGCCATAGTCAGGGGAGACAGGTGGCTGGGGCCTGTGGCGAAAAAGGCCTCCTGCCGCGCCAGAATCGCCTTAGATACGTCCATCAGGGTTTTGGCCCTCTGGGCGATGCACTGACGCACCCACTCCGCCTGGCGGATCTTGCCGTTTAAGTAATCCAGAACCTCCGGAGCCTGGGACTCCTGGCCGAGTCGGCGGTAATAGTCATTGATGGCGATGGAAGGGTACATGGACTCGTTGAGCAGGATGGAGAAAGAATCCTTAAACTTCACAATGGTCACATCGGGAATGATGTAGCGCAGCTTTTCCCGGCTGGAAAAGGAAATGCCGGGCTTAGGATTCAGGGATTTGATGATCTGACAGCAGCCGGCCGCCTCCCCGGCGGATAAACGGAACTTACGGGCGATGGTATTCACCTGGTTTTTGGCTACCAGCTCCAGCCCCTGGCTTACAATGGCAAGGAGGGCGGGGGTAGCCATCTGACGGCGCACCAGCTGAAGCTTCAGGCATTCCTCAAGGCTTCGGGCGCCCACACCGGCCGGGTCCAGGCCCTGGATGGTCTCCAGAAGAAATTCGATCTTTTCCGGGCTTGCCTGAAAGGTTTTCGCGATCTGCCCCAAGTCCTCTTCCAGGTATCCTTTGTCATCCAGGCATTCAAGCATGAATTTTAAAATTTCCTGTTCCTCATCGGTAAAATCGCCGGTAATCAGCTGGGACCAGAGATAGTCCGCAAGAGTCTCTCCCTCGTCGGTGCGGATGTTCCAGCTGTCTTTAAAATCGTATTCATCATCGTTGTTCTGACGCTGATAGAGATAATAATTTTCCTCATTAAAGGAATTAAGCCACTGGCGCTGTTCGATGGACTCAGGGCAGCCGGGAGTAGCGGGAGAAACCATATCGATGACGGGATTTTCCAGAGTAAGCTCATTAATATAGGTGTTCAATTCCTCAGCGGTCATCTGCAGGATTTCGGCGGACTGAATCATGCGCTGAGATAAAGTCTGATTCTGCTTGGCTTCTAACTTTAAGTCCATTCAAATTCCTCCTTGGTACGAATCTTTCCACTAGCTCTATCATAGCACAGAGAAAGCCGGCTGTATAGCGTAAGATCACGCGCTTTAGGCCGGCTTGTATTTAGTGGCTTAAAAATCCCTTTCCGATGATCTCGCTGGAGTTGGAGATCAGGATAAAGGCCGTAGGCTCCGTGCGGCGGATAAAGTTTCTCAGCTTTACGGCCTGGCCCCGGTGCATGGTGGTAAGGACAATGGTTTTCTGATGATGGGAAAAGGCTCCCTGGGCCTGGTAAACCGTCGCGCTGCGGCCCAGGGTGTGAATGATGTATTCGCAGATGGGATCCGCGTTGTCGCAGACGATGTTGAAGCATTTGCAGAGGTTGATATTCTCGATTACGCCGTCGATTACCGTTGACTTCGCGGCCAGGCCTACCAGGGAAAACAGTCCGGTCTCCGGTCCGAAAACGAAGAAGGCGGAAATCACCGCTGCTACGTCCACCAGCATCAGAACGGTGCCGATGTTTAAGCTGGTGTGCTTCTTAAGGATCATGGCAATAATGTCCGTGCCGCCGCTGGAAGCGCCGATATTAAAAAGAACGGCGCTGCTGAAGCCGGGCATAAAAACGGCGAAGATCAGCTCCAAAAGGGGCTGGCTGGTGATGGTGTGGGTTAAGGGGCAGACATGTTCGAAAATCCACAGCCCGGCTGACATAACCAGGGTAGCGTATACGGTTTTAAAGCCAAAATCCCGGCCTAAAAAGGCGAAGCCAAAGAACAGCAGCACTATATTGGCGACGGAAGTAAAATCGCTGGCCGACCAACCGGTTAAGGCGCTGACCACCGTTGAAAATCCGGCCACGCCGCCAAAGGAAAAGTTATTTGGAAACTTAAAAAAATAAGTACCGGCAGCCATAAGCATCATGCTGGCGGTTATAAGGATGTACTCCGCAGTTGCCCGCATATAAGGATTCTTGATCTGTTTCATAATATAGCCTTTCATATATTTCCTGCCGGGCAGGAAAATGCTCCCTTTTGTATTCACTCTGATTATAGTCAAAAACATGGGAGGGACAATCAGATTTTTAATTGAAGAGGCTACAGCCTTTTTGCTGTGGGCACCGGAAGTTGTGGGAAGTGAATAAATAAATGCGAAAAAAAGCGGATTAGTTATTGCGAAAAGTCACAAAGTATGGTACTATTGATCTCTAGAATGTGTAAACGTTTACAGTTTTTTCGATGAAAAAAAGGGGGTGCAGGATGACCATTTCAGATATCGCGAAATTAGCCGGCGTTTCCGTGGCTACCGTATCCCGCGTCCTGAACAATAAGGGCTATGTAAAGGCCGAGACGCGCAAGCGGATTGAAGAGGTCATTGCCCAGAAGGGATACCACCCCAACGCGGTAGCCCGCAGCCTGATCTTAAATGATACGGGGATGCTGGCGGTGATCATGTCCAACCGGATGAACCCCTTTTTCTCCGGCGTGCTTGAGGCGGTGGAACATCAGGCTGAGCTAAGGGGCTACAGCCTTCTCTTCTATAATACGGGAGAGGACCGGGACCGGGAGCTGCGGGCTGTGACCCAGGCCATCGAGCATCGGGTGCGGGGGATTCTGATCCTGCCGGTGATCGGAAGCAATCCTCAGACCAGAGTGATGCTTTCGGAGGCGGAGAAGAGAGGGATTCCGGTGGTATTGATGGACCGGGAGATCCCTTCTGCTTCCTTTGATATCGTCACCATTGATAACCGGGAAGCGGTCTACCAGGGAGTCCGCCTGCTCCTTGAGGCAGGACACCGGGAGATCGGCCTTATTACCTGTCCGGAGTGCGTGAAGCGGGGGATGGGACGGCTGGACGGTTACATAAAGTGCCTGCGGGAGCACGGACTGCCCCTTCAGGAGACATATATTTACAGAGGGGAATTTGACGAGAAGAGCGGCTATGAAGCCTGTCGGAAATTTTTCTCCCTTCCCAATCCGCCCTCGGCGGTATTGGCGACCTGCAGCTCCGCCACCCTGGGCTGCCTTCGCTATTTGAACGAGCGGCGCCTTACGCCGGGGGAAGACATAGGGCTGGTGGGCTTTGACGATATTTCCCTTTTGAGCTCCCTGGGCTATCAGATCACCATGCTGGACCGGCCCATCCGGGAGATGGGAGAGGCGGCTTTCGCCATATTGGAGCAGCGGCTGACCGGAGGCGGGGGAGGCCGAAGGAAGCGGAAGGTGCTTTTAGATACGCGCGTGATCCTCAGAGGCAGCGAGGGAAGGGTTCCGGCCCAGGCGCTGCCCTGTTAAAGCGACAAGTATGATTGTTTATAGAAAGAAGGAATGACTATGAATCCAAACACGGAACAGCACATCAGAGAGATTCTGGCGGATCCCAAGCTGACCTACCCTCAGCGCATCATCGAGCTGGCTAAGGCGGCGGAAAATACGCCGGATCCACTGCCATTAAGCGAGGACGCCCAGTACTTCGTGGACCAGGGCGTGGTTTTTGACATGGGGGAGGGCAACGCTCCCTACCGGCCCAGATACGTGGTGCCGGATTACGACCTGTTTATGAAGCAGGGAAGTAAGTTCCTTATGCTGGAGCCGCCTCAGGATATCTGGGATGCGGTGAACAACCTGCTGATCCTTTACCGGTTTGTGCCTTCGGTCATCGACGGGCCTGTGTACATCGGCCACATCGACCGGCTTTTAGATCCTTTTGTGAAGGACGAGGCGGAGGCACGCCACGCGATTAAGATTTTCCTGACCAACGTGGATCGCACCATTAGCGACTCCTTCTGCCACGCGGACATCGGCCCCTACGACACGAAAGCGGGCCGGATCATCCTGGAGCTGTCCGCCGAGATGCAGCGCCCGGTGCCCAATATGTCCATGATCTATAATGAGCATACCCCTGACGATTTTGCCCGCAAGGCTATCGAGACGGGACTGATTACGGCGAAGCCCAGCTTTGTCAACGACGCCATGTACAGCGCCGATTGGGGGCCGGATTACGCCATCGTCAGCTGCTATAACGCCCTGCCCATCGGCGGAGGCGGGCTGACCCTGGGACGGCTGAACTTAAAGCGGCTGGGAGATCTGGCCAAGAGCCCGGAGGACTTTTTGGAGAATCTTCTGCCCAGAGCGGTAGCCGCCCAGTGCGAGCAGATGGACGGCAGAGATACCTTTATCCTGGAGGACGCCCATTTCATTGAGAATACCTTTTTGGCCGCCGAGGGCCTGATCCACAAGGAGCGCTTTGTAGGCATGTTCGGCATGGTAGGCATGGCGGAATGTGTCAATACGGTATTGAAGCTGACAGATCCCGAGGAACGCTACGGCCACGGAAAGAAGGCGGAGGAATTCGCCCTGGATGTGCTGGACCGCATCCACAAGCAGGTCAGCGAGTATAAGCCCAAGTATGGAAAGTTCTACCTCCACGGCCAGGTAGGCATTTCCTCTGACCACGGCGTAACGCCCAATACCCGGGTGCCGGTAGGCGAGGAGCCCTCCCTTCCGGAGCATCTGCTCTTTACGGCGAAGACTCAGAAGCATTTCGCGGCGGGCATCGGGGAGCTGTTCCCCTTTGAGGAGACGGCTAAGAAGAACCCGCAGGCGATTCTGGATATTATCCGGGGTTCCTTTGCCCAGGGAATGCGCTACTTCTCCTTCTACTCCAGCGATTCCGATGTGATCCGCGTGACCGGCTATCTGGTGAAGCGCTCGGATATTGAAAAGTACGACAGCGGCCAGGCCTGCCTTGGCAATTCCACGGTGCTGGGAAGCGGCGCCAGCAAGGGGCTGCATATCTTTGGCCGGAAGGTGCGCAATGTGTGACCGGGGCCTTGTAAACCGGATCATCCCCTTTAGCTGTGTGGACGGGCCGGGGAACCGCAGCGCCGTATTCTTTCAGGGCTGCGATTTCCACTGCCGCTACTGCCATAACCCGGAGACGCAGAATCTGTGTATTGGCTGTGGCCGCTGCGTGAAGGAGTGCCCGGTGGGAGCGCTGTCCATGGACGGGGATCAGGTCCGCTGGGACTCTGAGATCTGCTGCGGCTGCGATACCTGCCTGAAGGTCTGCACAAACAGCAGCTCCCCTAAGGTGCGCTGGATGAGCGTGGACGAGATCTTAAAGGAGCTGGATCATGCCCTCCCGTTTATCACGGGGGTGACGGTTTCCGGGGGCGAGTGTACCCGCTACGACCGCTTTATCGCCAGACTTTTTGACCGGGTTCATCAGCTGGGCAAGACCGCCTTCTGCGATACCAACGGCCAGCGGCTTTTCGGCCAGATGCCGGAGCTGACGGCGGCGATGGACAAGGCTATGCTGGACGTGAAGGCGTGGGATCCGGACATTCACCGCAGGCTCACCGGGCAGGGAAATGAAGCGGTGCTTAAGAACCTGGACGATCTTTTAAAGCTGGGAAAGCTCTACGAGGTCCGCACGGTGGTGATACCGGATTATCTGGATAATGAAGAAACGGTCCGGCAGGTCAGCCGGAAGCTGACGGCATTTTCGGGAGTCCGCTATAAGCTAATCAAGTACAGGCCCTGGGGCGTGCGGCCTCCGATGAAGGTTCAGTCGCCCACAGAAGGGTATATGAAGGATCTGATGGCCCTGGCTTACGAAAACGGAGCGCCGGAGGTTGTGATTACGTGACGCAATGATTATATAATGAATTGGAGGAAATGGTACAAATGCAAGCTTGCGATTTACTAATTAAGAACTGTTCGATTCTTACTCCGGATTTCCAGATCCGGGAAAACTGCTTTGTGGCGGTTTCAGGGGGCCGGATTACCCAGGTAGGGGATGGGGCTGAGGCGGAAGCCTGGCAGGCCCATGAGGTGATCGATGGGGAAGGGAATCTGGTGATGCCGGGATTTGTGGACGGCCACACCCACACCTGCCAGCAGCTGCTTCGCGGGAGGACGGCGGATGAATATCCCATGATCTGGACCAGGTTCTTGGTTCCCTTTGAGAGTAGCCTGTCGCCCCAGGATGTGCGGGCATCCGCCAGACTCCACTGCATCGAGATGATTAAGGCCGGAATTACCTCCTTTGCCGATGCCGGCGGCGTCCACATGGACCAGGTGGCGGAGGCTGTGGTGGAAACCGGCATGCGGGCGGCCATCTGCCCCTCTACTATGGATACGGGCAATGTGGTCTGCGGAGAGATGAAGCATAGCACAGAGGACTGTATCCGTCTGACGGAGGAACTGCACAAGGGCTATCAGGGCGCCGGGGAGGGCCGGGTGGATATCTGGTTTGGAATCCGCCAGCTGATGACCTGCTCCAAGGAATTGATTGAGAAGATTGTGGAGAAGGCTGAGGAACTGGATACGGGAATCCACATGCATCTGTGCGAGCATAAGGATGAGGTCAGCTACTGCCTTCAGAATTACGGACTTCGGCCTGCGGAATTTATGGAGTCTGTAGGGGGATTAAGCCCCAGGCTTTTAACCGCCCACAATGTGTTGCTGACAGAGAAGGATATCACTCTTTTGGCCAAGTGGGGCGCTCATCCCATTATCTGTCCTATGGCGAACTTTATTAATCACGGCTTCCCCAAGATCCCGTCATTTTTGGAGCGGGGCGTGGTGCCGGGCATTGGCTGCGACGGCGCTTCCCATATTGCGCTGGACCTGTTTACCCAGGTAAGGGCATTGAAGGCGGGAACCATGGCCTTCTGGGGGCTGCCTGTATTTGATCCGGTGGCGATTCCCAACCAAACGCTTTTGGAGATGATGACCATGGGCGGAGCCAGGGCGCTGCGCCATGAGGACGACTTAGGAGCGGTGGAGGAAGGACGGAAGGCCGACCTGATCGTGCTGGATGTCCATGGGCCTCACATGAGCCCGTCCCAGCGGCCGGTGAATACGCTGGTCAGCTCCGGAAACAGCCACGACGTCCTTCACACCATTATTGACGGCAAGGTGGTGATGAAGAACCGCCAGCTGGTGAATCTGGATGAGAAGGAAATCATCGCCAAGGCCGGGGAGCACATGGAGGCGGTGATCGCCAGATCTGGGATATAACGTAACAGTTCAGGACGGCGGGAAAATGAGGGCAAAAATAGGCGTTAAGCTTGCTTATAAGCAAAGTTTTGCCCTCATTTTCCCATCGGATGGACATCCGATGCTTCTTGTCCAGCTTTAGATGGACAAGAAGATAGCCGTCCTGAAGGGTTGCGATTAAACGGCGGGAAGCGCCGCAAGGCGCTTCCGCTGAACAATAAAACGCCGAAACACAAAGGGAATGGCGGAAAGGAGACGCGGATGGGGCATTTGCTGGAAGTAAAAGACGTAACCAAAATTTATGAAGGCGGCGTGCTGGCCAACCACAATGTGAATTTCACCGTGGACGAAGGTGAAATCCACGCGCTGGTGGGGGAGAACGGCGCAGGCAAGAGCACGCTGATGAAGATGCTGTACGGATTGGAGGACGTTACCTCGGGCCACATTTACATGAATGGGGAGGAATTAAAGCTTCAGTCCAGTAAGGATGCCATCGCCCATGGCATCGGCATGGTGCATCAGCACTTTATGCTGGTCGATTCCCTGACCGGCGCGGAGAACATGATGCTGGGACTTAAAAATACCAGTTTTGTCTCCAACAAGAAGAGAGACATCCAGATTACAAACGAGGTGGCAAAGAAGTACAACTTTGAGATCGACGCCTCCCGCAGAGTCCGGGATATGAGCGTAGGCATGAAGCAGAAGCTGGAGATCTTAAAGATCCTTTACCGGGAGGCGAAGCTGATCATCCTGGACGAGCCGACGGCGGTTCTGACGCCTCAGGAGACAGAAGAGCTGTTTGAACGCCTGATGGAGTTAAAGGCCCGGGGCATGACCATTATCTTCATTTCCCATAAGCTTCAGGAGGTAAAGCGCATCAGCGACCGGATCACGGTTCTGAAGGCCGGCGTGACCAAGGGAACCTATCTGACCAAGGACGTGTCCGAGGAAGATATTTCCAACCTGATGGTGGGCCACGAGATTTCCTGGGAGTACGATAAGGAGAAGGTGACGCCCGGAGAAGCGGTTTTGAAGGTAGAGAACTTAAAGTACGTGGATAAGTTCAAGGTGCCTAAGCTTTCCGGCGTCAGCATGGAGGTAAGAAAGGGCGAGATCGTTGGAATCGCCGGCGTTGAGGGCAACGGACAGAGCGAGCTGATTTCCATTATTACAGGAAACATGAAGGCCATCGACGGAAAGGTCTTCCTGGAGGGCAAGGAGATTACCCATGAGACGGTTCCCCATATCCGTCAGATCGGCATGGCCCATGTGCCGGAGGACCGTATGGTGGACGGCTGCGCGCCGGATATGACGGTTCAGGAAAATCTGACCGTTTCCAACATCGACACCTTTGCCAACAAGTTCGGCATGATCGAGAAGGCGAAGATTAAGGCCCACTGCCATGAGCAGATTGAGGAGTTCATGGTAAAGACCAAGGATGAGAACCAGCCCATCCGCAGCCTTTCCGGAGGAAATATCCAGAAGGTGATTGTGGCCAGGGAGTTTAAGGCCCCCGGCGACCTTCTGGTGTTAAATCAGCCTACCCGAGGCGTGGACGTGGGAGCCATCTCCTTTATTCATTCCAAGATCCTGGAGATGAGAAGCCACGAAAAGGCGATCCTCCTGGTATCGGCGGACTTAAACGAGCTGATCTCCTTAAGCGACCGGATTTTGGTTATGCATAAGGGCAAGGTAGTGGCCTCTCTGAGCAATTCGCCCAAGGTGACAGAGCAGGAGCTGGGCCTTTACATGCTGGGTCTGAAAAAGCAGGAAGGGTTGGGGTAGGATATGGAAAAACAGATGAAGAAAAAATTTGATATCATGGATTATTTCAGCGTCATCCGTACCATTGCGGCGCTGGTGCTCTCGATGATCATCGTGTTTGTGATCATTCTGTTTGTCAGCGAGACCCCTGGTCTTGCCATTCAGAAGCTGATGACAGGCCCTCTTGAGACAAAGAGAAGCTTTTTCAATGTAGTGGTAAGGGCCATTCCCCTGGTATTTACGGGTCTGGGCCTGACCCTGTGCTTAAAGAGCGGTATTTTTAATATCAGCTCCGACGCATCCTTTTACATGGGCGCGGTAGTGGCTACGGCCATTGCAATCGCGGTTCCGCTGCCCAACATCATCCACCAGGCGGCGCTGATTCTGGCGGCGGCGGTGGTAGGCGGCCTGATTTCCATGCTGCCGGTTATTGTAAATAAGTATACGAAGGTAAATCCCGTAGTACTGGCGATTATGGCCAACTCGATTTTCTACTATTTTGGCCTCTCCATTATCAGTACCTTTTTCCTGGAGCGAAGCGGAGCCTGGGGAAGCGCTCCCTTCCCGGATGACGCCAGAATGGGAAATATGCTGAAGGGAACCACTCTTCACTACGGCTTTCTGGTTGTGATCGCGGTTACGATCTTTGTCATCTTCCTCATGAACAAGACATCCTTCGGCTACAAGGTGCGCGTAACCGGAAGCAACACGGCTTTTGCCAAGGTATCCGGAATCCGCACAGGATTTGTAATTCTGCTGGCCCAGTTTATCGGCGGCGCCATCGCCGGTATGGGCGGAGCGATTGAGATTGTGGGCGTGTACCGCCGCTTCCAGTGGCAGACCCAGACCCAGTATGTATGGGACGGTCTTCTGATCTACATGCTGGCCAACGGCAACCCCACCTTCATTCCGCTGACGGCGTTTTTCATCGCTTACCTGAGAGTGGGCGCGGAGATCATGTCCAGAGCCTCGGACCTGGATCCGGAGATTGTGACCTTCCTTCAGGGAATCATTATTCTCCTGGTGGCTTCCCAGAGGTTCCTGTACTTTATCAAGAAGCGTCATGACCAGAAACTGTCTCTTAAGCAGGCTGAGGAAGGAGGTGCTGCGGCATGATGGAATTCTTTACGTCTCCCACGTTCTGGAAGACCGTGCTGGCAAGCACGACCCCTGTGATGATGGCCACATTGGCGGCCAATATGATGACAAAGTCCGGTATCTTCAACCTTGCCATTGAAGGCACCATGCTGATCTGCGCCTTAACCGGCGTAATCGCCAGCGCCTTTACCCAGAACCTTTGGGTGGGCTGCATCGTGGCGGTGCTGATGGGAGTGTTTATCTCCTTTGTATTCGGCTATTTTGCCCTGATTATGAAGGGCGCGATGAACGCCTGCGGCGTGGCGGTGAACCTGATCGGAACCGGAGGCACGGTGTTTGTGCTGGTAATGCTCACCGGAAGCAAGGCAAATTCCAGCTCCCTTACCAGCCTGACCTTCCCGGTTGTAAATATTCCGGGACTTCAGAATATTCCCGTAATTGGGACTATCCTTTCCGGCCAAAATATGGTAACCTATATTGGCTGGGTGATTGTGGCCCTGACTTCCTGGATGCTGTATAAGACCAAGCTTGGCATCAATATCCGGGCCGTGGGCGAGAATCCGGCGGCTGCCAAGGCGGCGGGAATCAATGTGCTGTTCCATCAGTTTGTGGCTCTGGCGATCTGCGGCGTGGCCTGCTCCTTCGGCGGCATGTACTTATCCATGGGCGCTTTAAAGTCCTTTACCACCGGCATGGTGGCCGGCAGAGGATACATGGCCCTGGCCATGGACGCTATGAGTCAGGGAAATCCCATCATCGGCTGCCTAAGCTCCCTGCTGTACGGATTTTCCGATACCATTACCGTGTACTTACAGCTTTACAGCCAGATGGATTTGAAGCTGATCGACGCCTTCCCTTATCTGTTCATCATCGTGGTTCTGGTGATCATCCAGGCCATTCGGACGGCGGTGGCCAGAAGGAAAGAGAAGCTTGCCAGCCTGAGCCAGACGGCTTAAGGAAAACGCTTGTAATAGCCCGGGGCTCTGAGCTCCTGGCTGTCACATAAAAACAATTGTCTCAGAAAAAGGAGGATAAAGAAATGGCCCAGGAATATTATGATCCATGGTCAAACACAAAAACAAAGAACGGACTGGACGCGGATCTGGTGATTTCCGCCCTGCAGAAGTGCATCCGCCGGGGAGAGGAAGAGCTTGCCCTGCGCATGGCCTATGAGCTTTACATCACCTCCACCTTCCATGAGGAGAAGATGTGGAACCGTCTGCTGGTGATTTCCGTGGAGGATATCGGCTTTGGCAACCCACAGGCCCCCATTTTTGTAAAGACCATGTACGATCTCCACAAGGAGTACCCCTATATGGACGGCGACCGCCCCATTTTCTTCCTGCACGCGATCCGCTATCTGTGCAAATCTCAGAAGGAGCGTTCTACCGACCACATTAAGTGCATTATCATGAGAGAATTTGAGAACGGTTATGTTCCGGAGATTCCGGAGTACGCCATCGATATGCACACCATCAAGGGCAGAGCCATGGGAAGAGACGTGTTCTACTTCCTGGACGAGGCCAGCAAGGTAGCGCCCCTGTGGGATCAGTATGACGATTCCTACCGTCAGAAGCTCTATCAGATGTGTAAGGAAGAGGCAGAGAAGGAAAAGCAGTAACTGGCAGCCCCGCAAAAAGGGATGCTTAACAGTACATTAAAAAATTTAAGGAGGAACGTATTGATGAAAAACTGGAAGAGAGCAGCAGCATTTGGCATGGCAGCGATTATGGCGGCTGGAATGGTGACCGCCTGCGGAGGCGGCTCCGGCGAGGAAGGAACCGAGGCCGCAGCTGATGCAGGAGAGGCTGAGGACAGCGCGCCCGCAGAGGGCGGCGAGGCCGCGGATACCGCGGAGGATACAGGGGCTTCCGACGGCGAGATGAAGGAAGTTTACGTGCTGATCCGCGACAGAGGCGACCTGTCCTACTGGGACAGCATGGCAGAGGGCGGCGACCGTGCCGTAGAGGACTATGCGGACCGCGCCAATGTTCATGTAGTTGAAACCACCGCCGATGTACAGGCGAACCTTTCCGCTATGTACGAGGCCGCGGATGCTGGAGCGAATCTGATTATCACCGCTTCCGACTTTAAGGACAACGTGGTAACCGTTGCCAATGAGTATCCGGAGGTTGCCTTTACCATCATCAGCGAGAACATTCTGGATCAGTGTACCGAGGGCAATGTATACGGCATCGACTTCGCCACCAGCCAGGCTGCTTACCTGGGCGGAATCGTAGCTGCGGACATCGCTTCCCAGGGCAACAACACCATCGGCTTCATCGGCGGCATGGACGAGTCCCTGCCCATCCAGGAGTACTTCTGGGGCTACATCCAGGGCGCTAAGGCTTACAATCCCGATGTGAAGATCGTTTACAACTACGTAGGCGCTTGGAACGATCCCGACACCGCTAAGACTCAGGCTATGACCCAGTACAACGACGCTGGCGCGGACGTAATCTTCGCGTGCGCGGGCGGTTCCGGAAACGGTGTTCACAACGCTGCGGGCGAGACCGGAAAGTACGTTCTGGGCGTAGACAGCGACCAGTCCTTACAGTACACTGAGGATGCGACCATCCAGGAGCGCTTCGCTACTTCCGTAATCAAGGAAGTTGGCAACGCCATCTACAACATCATCGGCCAGTATCTGGACGAGGGAACCCTTCCCTTCGGCGAGTATGAGATCGTAGGCCTGGCAGAAGGCACCGTAGGCATCGTTGAGGGAGAGGCTCTGGACGCCGCTCTGACCGACGAGGGCAAGGCTGCTCTGGAAGAGGCTAAGGCTGGAATCTCCGACGGCTCCGTAACCGTAGAGAGCGCCATCGGAAGAGATCAGGATGAGATCAAGGCCTTTATCGATGAGAACTGCAGTAAGTAATTGAGATTGTCATGCCCCTGGCAGTAATAAGCCGGGGGTATTTTTATTGTTTTCAGATCTATGTTTTCGGGGAGAAAAGACCGCTCTTGACATGGTTTATAACGGTTGATAAAATGAAGCAAATTGGCCGGATTGGCTATATTTGGGAGGCGATCACATGCATACAAATGATTATGATAACAACCCCTGCCCAGTCTGGCAGCTTGCGGCGCAGCTGGTGCAGATTGACAGCTCTGACCCGGGAGCTTACGAGGGAGAGATCGAGGGCTGGATTCGGACGTGGATTTTGAAGCGGGCTAAGGAGCATGGGATTTTGGTGAAGGAGGAGGCTGAACCGATGTCCCTTCTTTTGAAAACGGAGGAAGTGCTGCCCGGGAGAAGAAACCTTATGGCGCGCATTCCCGGCACGCTGCCGGGGCCGGGGCTGACGCTTATCTGCCATATGGACACAGTGACCCTGGGAGAGGGATGGGATGAGGGCCATCCGCCTCTGGGAGCGGTGACCGAGGGCGGGCGGATGTACGGCAGAGGGGCCTGCGATATGAAGTCCGGCCTGGCCTGCGCGCTGACGGCCTTTGATTCCCTGATGGAGCGGATCGGCAGGACGGGGAAGTGGCCGGTCCGTACCATTACCTTCATCGGCTCCGTCGATGAGGAAGACTTTATGCGGGGCGTCGAGGCGGCGATTTGCAGCGGCTGGGTGGACGGCCGGGACTGGATTTTGGACACAGAGCCTACGGACGGGCAGATTCAGGTGGCTCATAAGGGGAGAACCTGGTTTGAATTGACGATGGAAGGGATTACGGCTCACGCCAGCACGCCCTGGAAAGGCGCGGACGCGGTGGCGGCTATGGCGGAAGCGGTATGCCGGATTCGAAAGAGCATCGCCCGCTGCCCGGTTCATCATGAACTGGGGCGCTCTACGGTGACCTTTGGCCAGATCGAGGGCGGATACAGGCCCTATGTGGTGCCCGATTCCTGCAAGGTGTGGATTGATATGCGGCTGGTTCCGCCTACGGACACCGCGAAGGCGAAAAAGATTGTGGAGGACGCCATCCGGGAAGCTGAGGATCAGATCCCCGGGACAAAGGGGAGCTATGTGATTACCGGGGACCGACCCTATATCGAGCGGGATGACGGATCGCAGCTTTTGAGAGCGCTGAAGACGGCCTGCCGCAAAGCCACTGGGGAAGAGCCGGCTGTGGGCTGCTTTAACGGCTATACGGATACGGCGGTTATTGCCGGGAAGCTGGGGAATCCGAACTGCATGTCCTATGGCCCCGGCAGCTTGGAAATGGCCCACAAGCCCAATGAATATGTGGATTATGAGGATGTGGAGCGAGTGGAGAAGGTGTTGCGGGAGCTGGTTTTGGAGGCGGCGTTTATTGGGAAGTGATAATCGTTGATATTATAACAAATATGATGTATTCTGACGAGGAGGGTGGGGTATGAGTAAATTCTTTGACGAAACGATGCAGGGGCTATTAGAGGCGGTTGCTGTTGATCAAGGAAAAGTTAAACTGGGAAAAAAAGAGAATATGCCAGCGCCCACATTTCGCGCTTCAAACAAGGAACTAGAACTAATTGATGAAGCGATTGAAATACGAAAGACACTCTATAATCCTTTGCAATAAAGCAAAACCTATGATATAATGTGAGCACTTGGCGAAGCATCGCCAGAACAATGTATATCATTGAAACGGGAGGTATTTTGGAAAGATGAAGGAAACCACACTAGTGATTATGGCGGCTGGAATTGGCAGCCGTTTTGGAGGGGGGATCAAGCAGCTGGCTCCGGTAGGGCCCGGCGGGGAGATCATTATGGACTACTCCATCCATGACGCTCTGGAAGCGGGATTTAATAAGATTGTGTTCATTATCCGCAGAGATCTGGAGAAGGATTTTAAGGAGATTATCGGAAGCCGGATCGAGAAGATCGCGCCGGTTGAGTACGCATATCAGGAGCTGGATGATCTGCCGGAGGGCTTTACGGTTCCGGAGGGCCGCAAGAAGCCTTGGGGCACCGGCCAGGCGGTTCTGACGGTGAAGGGGCTGGTAAAGGGGCCCTTCCTGGTGATTAACGCGGATGATTATTATGGAAAAGAGGGTTTCCGTCTGATTCACGACTATATGGTTCGGGAGATGAAGGAGGATGGAGACGTTTACGATATCTGCATGGGCGCTTTTGTCTTGGCTAATACGCTGAGCGACAATGGCGCGGTGACCCGCGGGGTCTGCCGTGTGAGCGACGAGGGCATTCTGGAAAATGTGACGGAGACTTACGAGATCCGCATGACGCCGGAAGGGCTGAAGGCCCAGGATGAGGCGGGAAATCCCGTGTCTCTGGAACCGGGACAGCCGGTTTCCATGAATATGTGGGGATTGCCGGAGAGCTTTTTGGACGAGCTGGAAAAGGGATTTCCGGAATTTTTGAATAGCCTTTCCGATGGGGATATTAAGTCCGAGTATTTGCTGCCGAAGATTATCGACAAGCTGGTGCAGAGCGGCAGAGCCAGGGTGAAGGTGTTAAATACTCCGGACAAGTGGTTTGGAGTGACTTATAAGGAGGATAAGCAGGCGGTGGTGGATGCCATCCGGGAGCTGATCCGCCAGGGGGTTTACAAAGAAAAGCTCTTTAGTTAGGAGGTTTTAAGATGATTCGCAGGAGTATTGAAAAACAGGTGGAAAAGAAACCGGGCCCCTTTAATGGAAAGGGACAGATCCAGATGGCCCATATTTTAAATGGCCAGGAGGAAATGAGCGGCAAGGGCAGGACATTTGCCCAGGTGACCGTATTCCCCGGCTCCGCCATCGGCTACCATGTCCATCAGGGAGACGGCGAGACATACTATATTTTAAGCGGAAGAGGAAAATACAGCGACAACGGAACCATCATCGAGGTGGGGCCGGGGGATGTGACCTACTGCGCGCCGGGTGAGGGACACAGCCTGGAGTGCCTGGGGGACGAGCCCATCCAGATGATCGCCCTGATTCTCTACGAGTAAATTACCGGACAGATTGAAAGAAAAGCTGTGGACTGCGGACTGATCCGTTGGTTCGCAGCTTTTTTGCGCGGCAGAGAGGGCGGCTGTTTGCCGTCCACTTGCTG